>CAZFBP010000153.1:0-7600 GCA_964517255.1 uncultured Chryseobacterium sp. | reverse complement strand
GACCGCACGGCCTTCGAGGCGCTCTTCCGCGCGCATTACCGTCCGCTCTGCGCCTTCGCGCACGGCTACGTGAAGGACGCCGACAAGGCCGAGGACCTCGTGCAGGACCTCTTCTTCCGCCTCTGGCTCGACCGCGAGCGGACCGAGGTGAGCATCTCCGTGAAGGCCTACCTCTTCGCCAGCGTGCGCAATCGCTGCCTCAACACGCTGAAGTCGGGCGCCCGCCTGCGCGTGCTCAATGACGAGACGGATGATCGCGCAGCGGAGGAAGGCGTCGGAGAAGACGAGCACACCGAGCGCATCGCGCGCGTGCAGGCCGCGATCGAATCGCTGCCGGAGGAGCGGCGGAAGGTGTTCAAGCTGAGCCGCTACGAAGGCTTGAAGTACCACGAGATCGCCGAGCGCCTCGGCATCAGCGTGAAGACCGTGGAGAATCAGATGGGGAAGGCCTTGAAGACGATGCGCGAGGAGCTCGCCGACCTGGTGCCCTTGCTGCCCTGGCTCTTCTGGCTGAGCGATGGGGGCGGATAGGGGTTTCTCGATGCTCGGTTGTCACACCTTGAAGAAGTGAACGAATCCTCCGACATCAACAGCGACCTGCTAGCGGGCTACCTCGCCGGCGAGGCCGATGTCGCGCAACGCGCCGCCGTGGAAGCGTGGGCCGCCTCGGATGCGGCGAACGCCCAGGAACTCGCGCGCATGCGGCGCCTCTGGGACATAAGCGATTCACCAGCCGCACCAGATGTAGATGTGAATGCCGCCTGGACGAAACTCGAAGCGCGCATCGCGCAGGCGGAGGGCCGTGGTCGTCTCATCCCGCTACGCCGCGCGCGCTGGCAGCGCTGGGCCGCGGCCGCCGCCATCGTGGCGGTGGCGCTCACCGTGCGCTGGCTCTGGACTTCGGACGTGCAGCGCTTCGCAGCGACAACCGATCCGGTTCCCATCGCGCTCGATGATGGCAGCGCGATCACGCTGCTCCCCGGCAGCGACTTGGAGGCGCGCATGGGCGACGAGCGCGCGACGGAGCTGCACGGCACCGCCTATTTCGAGGTGAAGCGCGACGAAGCGCGGCCCTTCACCGTAGATGCCGGAGAAGTCCTGGTCACTGTGCTCGGCACTGCCTTCGAGGTGAGCGCGCACGATACGGCCAGCACGATACAGGTGCGTGTGCGCAGCGGACGTGTGCGCGTGCAGGCCGGAGCCGATACCGTCGTGCTCGTAGCGGGCCAGCACGCGCGCTACGACAGGAAGCGCCACTTCCTCGAGCGCCGGGCCGCACCGCCCGCCGAGGTCTGGGGCAATCGCATCCTCCAGTTCGAGGGCGCGCCGCTGGACCAGGTGATGGCGCAGCTGGAGCGGATCTATCATGTGCAGGTGCGGCTGCTGAATCCGACGCTGACGCGATGCACACTCACCGCCGAGTTCGATGATGAGCCGGTGGAGCGCATCCTCCGCGTGATCGCCGACACCTTCGGGTTGGAGCTGCAACAAGAGGAGGACGGCTCATACACCCTCGATGGCGATGGCTGCTGATCGGGCTTGTCAATCCGGGCTTGACCCGGATTCGCGCCATTCTCCTTGCGCGAACGTTGTCTGCGGCGGATCGCTGTTCAACAGAATACGCGCATGACGCGAGCAGCCTTGCTCTTCCTGCTTGTGCCATGGGGCATCGGCGCATCCGCGCAGAGCGGCCTGCAACGCACCATCACCGTTCATGCGGAGAACGCGCGGCTCTCGTCGGTGCTGAGCCTCGTGGCGCGCGAGGCCGGCCTGCGCTTGAGCTACAACGCCGCCGCCGTGCCCGGCGACAGCCTCGTGAGCCTGCACGCGCAGCAATGGACCGCCGAGCGCGCGCTCAAGGCCGTGCTGCCATCGAACGTTCGGTGCAAGGAGAGCGGCGCGCACCTCATCATCACCGCCGTGCCCGGCGCGAAGAAGCGCTTCGCCGTGAAGGGAAGCGTGGTGGATGCCGTCACCGCCGCGCCCATCGCCCGCGCCACGGTGTTCGAGATGCGGCGCAGCAATGCCACCACCTCCGACATGCGCGGCGCCTTCGACCTCGCGCTCAGCGGCGAGCTGGAGCGCACGCCCTTGCTCATCGCGCGCAGCGGCTATCAGGACACCGTGGTCTTCGTGGGCCGCGATGAAGCACCTGCGCGCTTCGCCCTGCGCCCCATCGATCCCGTCGCGCGCATCGCGCCCATCTGCCACTTCGATCGCTGCGGCGTGGAGGACCTCGGCATGGCGCGCCTGCTCGTGCCTGCATCGCGCATGGACCAGGCCGCCAACCTCGACTACAGCGAGACGCGCACCATCCAGCTCTCGCTGGTGCCCACCGTGAGCACCAACGGCGCCATCGCCGGCGCGGTGGTCAACCGCGTCTCCATCAACATCCTCGGCGGCTATGCGCGCGGCGTGGATGGCGTGGAGGTGGGCGGCGGACTCAACCTGCTCAGCCACGACATGAAGGGCGTGCAGATCGGCGGGCTCGCCAACCTGGTGGGCGGGCGCACCAGCGGCGTGCAGATCGCGGGCGGCATCAACCACGGCATGCGCTCCTTGCAGGGCCTGCAACTCGCGGGCCTCGGCAACACCGTGTGGGACACGCTCAACGGCGCGCAGGTGGCCGGCGGCGTCAACGTGGTGAAGCGCGGCATGAGCGGCGCGCAGGTCAGCGGCGCGGCCAACGTCACGCTCGGCGACCTCGATGGCTTTCAGGCGAGCGGCGGCATCAACATCGCGCACGGCCGCGTGAACAAGGCGCAGGTGAGCGGCGCGGTGAACTACGCCCGCAGCGTGAAAGGCGCACAGGTCACGGCGGGCATCAACGTCTCGCTCGGCGAGGTGGGCGGCGGACAGGTGGGCTTCGGCGCCAACTACGCGCGCGCCGTGAGCGGCGGCCAGTTCAGCTTCGGCATCAACGCAGCGCCCGGCGAGGTGAGCGGCGGGCAAGTGGGCTTCGGCGTCAACTACGCGGGCAGCGTCACCGGTGGGCAGTTCAGCTTCGGCATCAACGCGTCGCCCGGCACGGTGACGGGCCGACAGGTGGGCGCGGTGAACTTCGCGTGGCGCGCCCTCGGCGGGCAGCTCGGCTTCATCAACCTCAGCGATACGCTCGGCAAGGGCGCCGTGGGCCTCTTCACCTTCGCCATCAAGGGCTACCACCGCGCGGAGCTCGTCAGCAACGACGCGCTGCTGCTCACCGTGCGGCTGCGCACCGGCACGCGCGCCTTCCACAACATCCTCGGCTACGCCAAGGCTGCCACGCCCGACGGACGGTGGGCCTTCCTATACGGCTTCGGCACCGAGCCGCGCCTCAGCGAGCGCCTCATCCTGCACATCGAGCTCACCGCGCAGCAAGTGGTGGAGCAGGAGGCCTGGGTCGATGCCGTGAACATCCTCGGCGGCTTCGCCCTCAAGCCGGGCATCGACATCGCCGATCGCGTCGCCATCTCCGCGGGTCCCGTGGCCCGCATGCACGTGAGCGACCTCCGTGATCCCGATACCGGCGCCCATGCCAGCAAATTGCCGCCCTCCGAGCTTTGGTATGAGGATTTCGTCGGCGACCAGCGCATCACGGCCTGGCTCGGCTGGGAGCTGGGCGTGGGGGTGAGGTTCTGAGCGACTTTTTCTGAGAGGATGGAATAGGGGTATCCCACCCCCTCCTTGTCATAGGAGCAAACCGATCCATCAGCTCCCATGAGCTTCCTCTCATCCGATCCATTCGCCGCTCGACACGAATCCACGCTCCCGACTGTAACCGACCCGGGGGCATCCCTGTCTGATGCGCGTTCCCGAAATCGCCTCTCGCGCGCCAAGCCCATGCAACCGCTACGCTCCTTTCTCCTCCTCTTCATCGCGCTATTCGTCACCAGCGCCTTCGCGCAATCCGCCGGGCAGACCGTCCGCGGCACCATCGTCGATAGCGATACGCGCCAGCCCCTCATCGGCGCCACCGTGGTGGTGCAGGGCAGCGACCCGATCATCGGCGCCACCACCGACCTCGATGGCCGCTTCGTGCTGAGCAAGGTCCCCGTGGGCCGCATCGCGCTGCAGGTGCGCATGCTCGGCTACGAGGAGCAGACCCTCGCCAACCTGTTGGTGAACAGCGCCAAGGAACTGGTGCTCGATGTGCGCCTGCAGGAATCGGTGCTGAAGCTGGAGGAGGTGGTAGTGAGCGGCAAGAAGGGCCACGGCGAGGTGCGCAACGACATGGCCGTGATGAGCGCGCGCAAGATCTCCGTGGAGGAGACCTCGCGCATCGCCGGCGGCATCAACGACCCCGCGCGCATGGTCACCGTCTTCCCCGGCGTGGCCGGCGACCCCACGGGCAACAACACCATCGTGGTGCGCGGCAACAGCCCCAAGGGCGTGCTCTGGCGGCTGGAAGGGATGGAGATCCCCAACCCCAACCACTTCGCCGACGATGGCACCACGGGCGGCCCCATCAACGTGCTGAACAGC
Source organism: uncultured Chryseobacterium sp. (assembly GCA_964517255.1). GTDB lineage: Bacteria > Bacteroidota > Bacteroidia > Flavobacteriales_F > PHOS-HE28 > PHOS-HE28. The sequence continues at coordinate 3,136 of CAZFBP010000153.1, read as the reverse complement.
GACGTGGTGGACAACAGCGACTTCTACACCGGGGCCTTCGCCGCTGAGTACGGCAACGTGACCAGCGCCGTCTTCGACATGAAGCTGCGCGACGGCAACGACCGCAAGCGCGAGTACACGCTGAAGGCCGGCGTGCTCGGCACCGACCTCACCGCCGAAGGGCCGCTGCCCGGCGTGAAGGGCGGCTCCTTCCTCGCCAACTACCGCTACAGCACCCTCGCGCTCCTCGATGGCGCGGGCATCGTGGATTACCAGGGCGTGCCCAAGTACACCGATGCCGCCTTCAAGCTGAAGGTGCCCACGGCGAAGGCCGGCACTTTCGCGCTCTTCGGCATCGGCGGGCGCAGCGGCATCCTCCAGGAAGAGCACGGCCTCACCGATGATACGCTCTTCGCCCGCGCGGACTACCGCTCGCGCATGGGCGTGGCCGGCCTCACGCACACGCTGCTGCTCGGCGCCAGCAACTTCCTCTACACCACCGTCTCGCTCAGCGGCAACGGCAGCGGCGTGGAGTACTACGAGACCGATGCGCCCACCGAAGTGCCCCTGGCCCTGCGCCATGAGAACGACATGGCGCGCTGGACCGTGCGCGCCACCAGCACGCTCAACACGCGCATCAACGCCAACCACAAGCTGCGCACCGGGGTCATCGTGAGCGCCGACCGCTTCCGCGTCTTCTCCAACTCGTACAGCTACGAGGACCAGCGCATGGAGAAGACCCTCGGCCAGAGCGGTGGCGCCACCACATTGCAGGCCTTCACGAGCTGGAAGTGGCGCTGGAACGAGCAATGGTCGCTCACCAGCGGCGTGCACTTCCTGCACTACGCCCTCAACGGCAGCAGCAGCATCGAGCCGCGCGCCGCGCTGCGCTACCAGCGCACACGTTCGCGCGCCTTCACCCTCGGCGCGGGCCTGCACAGCAAGACCGAGAGCCTCATGAACTACGTCGCCTACACCACCGCGCCCGATGGCAGCTCCGCGCAGCTCAACAAGGACCTGGGCCTGAGCCGCGCCGCGCACGCCGTGCTCGGTTACGAGCAGATGCTCACCGAGGATGTGCAGCTGAAGGCCGAGGCCTATTACCAGTACCTCTACCAGCAGCCCGTGGAGAACGCGCCCAACAGCGATTTCTGGGTGGGCAACATGCAGGAGTGGTTCACCACCAAGGACCTGGTGAACAAAGGCACCGGCTACAACACCGGCGTGGAGCTGAGCCTCGAGAAGTTCTTCACGCGCGGCTGGCACGCCCTCGCCACCGTCTCGGTGAACGAGAGCCGCTACCGCGCCGCCGATGGCGCCTGGTACAACGCGCGCTTCGGCCTGGGCGCCGTGGCCAACGCCCTCGCCGGCAAGGAGTGGAAGGTGGGCGCTGATACCAAGAACAAGGTGATCACCACCGGCCTGCGCTACAGCGTGCAGGGCGGGCAGTGGCAAACGCCCATCGACCTCAACTCCAGCATCAGCGCCAGCAACGAGGTGCTGGGCAACGCGCCCATGAGCCGCAAGGGCGATCCGATTCACAAGCTCGACCTGGTGCTGGCCTACCGCATCGGCCGTCCCAAGGTGAGCCACGAGTTCAAGGCCGATGTGCAGAACGTGCTCGGTGCCGCCACGCCGGTGTGGCGTTACTACGACCGCCGCACGCAGACCATCAAGACCGTGGACCAGCTTGCGGTGCTGCCGGTGATCCAGTACACGTTGAGGTTCTGAGGGGCGGCCGCAGGCCGAAGGTCATTGGCCATCGGTGGGTTCCTGCGGCTTCTGGAAACGGGCCTGCAGCTCTGCGGTGATGTTGAGGATGTCGTCTGGAGGCAAAGCGGCCAAGAGGCTGTTGAGGCCCTTGGCCGGCACGGGCTGCTTGCGGAGCGGCAATAGGACATCGTTGGCGGGGTTGATGCCCCGGCCAGTGGGCTTGTAGTTGAACAGGTGGTGCGGCAGGGCATGGAACAGGCGGCATAGCCTTTCAAGGTGATCGAAGCGGATGCCTTTCCCTGAGGCATTGACCAGGGTGCTCGCGATGCGATGGGAGAAGCCATTGGCGGTGAGAAAGGCATGCGGGTGGGTGATTCCCTTGAGCTGGCAGATGCGAAGGATGTCGATGGTGATCATGATGGCGGGGATTGGTGCGTAAATGGTAGGCCGGGTGACCCCAAAGGCAGTGTCTGGGACCCATGTGAAGGTGCGGGATTCCGAAAACGCATGCAATACCCACAAGGTGGTAATCGCAGTGACCAAAAGCGCAGTGCCGGTGACCAAAGGATCAGTGTCCTTGACCAAAATGATAGAAACAGTGACTGAAATGACATGGACGCTGACCAAAAGAGCAATGTCCGTGACTAAAAACGCAGACCAGGGCCTTTCAGGAGCGGTGCGGGGAATGGACGAGAAATGGACCGAGATGGGCCAAGCGTGCGCTGGGACTGTGCGGGAGCGCGGAACGATGGTAGGGCTACAACGGCGCGCTGCGCGCAACTTGACGGGTGCCGAAGCACTCATGCCGATGGCCCGGTGATGAGCCGGACAACAAAACCCCTTTCACAATGAGAAAAGACCTTGAGGACCGACACACCATGTTCTACGCCGTGCAGGCGTGCGTGGACACGTACAACGCGGCATGGGCCGCGCTGGTGCCCTTCGCGAACGCGGTGACGGCGTTCAAAGCGAAGATCGTGGAGATCGAGGCCGAGGTTGAGACGCAAGGGCTGGGCACGGACGGCTACGCGATCGACAAGGGCCAGAAGAAGGAGGACATGGTGCGGAAGGCGCTGGCGATCGCGAACCAGACGTTCGCTTACGCCGAGGACAACAACGAGATCGTGCTGCGCGAGAAGATGAACGTGAGCTACAGCGACCTGATCGCGCCGCGCGACGCGGTGGTGGCGCAGAAGTGCCAGGGGATACACGACGAGGCGAACGCGGTGATCGCGAGCCTTGCGGCGTACGGGGTGCTGCCCGCTGACATGACCGCGCTGCAAGGCGCGATCGACAAGTACGAGCTGGTGATCAGCGCGCCGCGCACGGCGATCACGGTGCGGAAGGGCGCGACAGAGGCGATCGAGACGCTGATCAAGGAGGGGACGGCGATCCTGAAGAACCGGATGGACAAGCTGATGGTGGAGTTCAAGGGGACGAACCC
>CAZFBP010000152.1:4901-7607 GCA_964517255.1 uncultured Chryseobacterium sp. | reverse complement strand
ATAGCAATGGCCATTGGGGGCACGCGGCAGCCCGCCGCTACTATGTTTTCGGCGCGGGCTTCAGCGCTTCGCCTGCCGCGCAGATCGCGGCCGGTGAGTACTTCGTCGATGCTGACCCCGGCGTGGGCAACGGCACCTCCTTCCCCGTTGCGCCGGGCAACACCACCAGCACCACGGTGGCGATCGACGCCAGCGCCTTGAGCCCCGGCTTCCACAAGGTGTGCGTGCGGCACAAGGACGCCAATGGCAAATGGGGCCATGCATCCACGCGCAGCCTGTACATCATCACGCCGGTCTTCACCGAGCCGCCTTCGCCTCAGATCGTGGCGGGCGAGTACTTCTTCGATACCGACCCCGGCGTGGGCAACGGCACCGCCTTCCCTGTCGTGGCGGGCAACACCACCAGCACCACTGCGATCATCGACGTGAGCGCATTGAGCCCCGGCTTCCACCGGGTAAGCGTACGGCACAAGGACGCGAGCGGGAAATGGGGCCATTCCCATGCACGCAGCCTGTACATCGTCACGCCGGTCTTCACCGAGCCGCCCTCGCCAGCGCTCGTGGTGGGCGAGTACTTCTTCGATACCGACCCCGGCGTGGGCAACGGAACGCCCTTCTCCACGGGTGCTGTTGGTCCCACCATCGCGGTGGATGTGACCTTCGCTAGCAACACGCTTCCGCCCGGGCCGCACAAGGTGTGCGTGCGCGTGAGGGATGCCGATGGGCGCTGGGGCCACACGCGAACGCAGCCCTTCGATGTGGAGGATGGCGGCCAGGCCTATCGCACCATCGCATCGGGCCAATGGAGCAACGCGGCGATCTGGGAGCGCGATAACGGCGGCACGTGGGTGCCTGCGGGCGCCGCTCCATCGCACGTGAGCGGCACCATCACCGTGCGCAATGGTCACACCGTGACGGTGGCAGCGGCCGCAAGTATGGATGAAGTGACCGTGGAGAGCGGCGGCGCGATCATCGTGGCCTCCACCGCCACCGTGATGGATGGCGTCGGCTTCGATGTGGATGTGCTGGGCAGCCTCACCATCACCACCGGCGGACTGCTCACCGGCACGGGAACGGTGCGTATCGTGCATCAGTTCTTCTGGACAGGCGGCGAGACCGGCGCGGGCATCACCCTCACCATCGCTTCCTCCGGCACGGCCACCATGAACTGCGCGTGCACGCTGGTGCATGGCGGCGTGATCCAGAATGCCGGCACATGGACCGTGCTCAATGGCGACCTGCACGGCACGGGCAGCTTCAGCAACCTGGCTAGCGGTGTGATCAGCATCCAAGGCGCGCACGACATCAACAACGCTTGGGCCGTTGCCCTCACCAACGCTGGCAGCGTGCAGGTGAACGTGGCCACCTACTACACCTTCACCACCTCCATCTTCGTGAACCAGGGCGGAAGCGTGAGCGTTCTGACCGGCGACATCTGGGTGAACGGCTTCACGAACACCGGCAGCATCGCCTGCGCCGGCAGCAGCGTGGTGCGCATCGTGGGCGGCAGCTTCATCAATAATGCGGGCGGCAGCGTGAGCGGCGGCGCCATCGTGGTGGCCGGAGGCAACCTGGTGGTGAACGCGGCGCTCAACATCATGCACTTGCATGTGCTGAATGGCACGGTGAGCGGTGCGGGTGGCGTGTACGTGCTGGGCGGCGGCACCCTCACCTGCACCGGTGGGTCCATCAGCGCTGGCTGCGCGATCGACATCGCGGTGACGGCTACGGTCAACTTCAACGCGCCAACGGTCTTCTACAACTACGGCAGCATCAACCTCGGCGGCATTTGGAACCATGTGAGCGGAAGCCTGCACGGCAACGGCAGCGTCACGGTGCTGAGCACGGCGGTGGTGAACATCACCGGCGTGTGGGATCCGTATGACAGCTGGCAGAACGCGCTGTTGTGCCACGGGGCCATCCATGTGAATGTGCCCATCGCCTTCGCATTCACCGGCCAGGTGGATGTGGAAGTGAGCGGCGTGGTGACCGTGGTGAACGGCGTGCTCTGGACCTATGGATTCAACAACGGCGGCAGTTTGGTGTGCCTCGGCTCCTCGGTGCTGCGCATCTCGGGCGGCGTTTTCGTGCATGAGGTGGGCGGCAGCACCAGCACCGCGGGCATCATCCTCGCGGGCGGCACGCTCATCGCGCAGGCCCCGCTGGACATCCTGCACCTCTGGTTGGAGGGCGGGTCGCTGCAGGGTCCGCAGCCGGTGAATGTCATCACGGGCGGCACGTTCACTTGGACGGGCGGCACCATCCACGCCTCTTGCGTGCTCAATCTCGCCGTTGGCGTGGTGAGCGTGTTCAACACCACCGTGAGTGTCTACTGCTACGGTGTCATCTACAACGGTGGCACGTGGAGCTTCAACGGCGGCAACCTGGTCGGAAGCGGCGCCTTCCACAACCTGGCAACGGCCGTGTTCACGATCAACGGCGTGCTCGACATCGACCTTTCGTGGGAGCTGGTCTTCTTCAACGCGGGCATCGTCAACAAGAGCACGGCGCTGGTGTTCACGCACTACGGCGGCGCGTTCCATAACCTGGCCGGCGGCGTGGTGAACGTGCTTGTGGGTGAATACCGCTTCAAAGGCGGCTACTACAATTACGGCATCATCGCCACCACCGGTCCGGCGCTGCTGTGCGGCTGCGGCGGCACCTTCTACAACGAGAACGGCGGCGAGGCCAGCAACGGCCGCGTGG
>CAZFBP010000152.1:0-4801 GCA_964517255.1 uncultured Chryseobacterium sp. | reverse complement strand
GTGGTGAACTGGGATTTCGATGTGAAGGACTTCGAACTGGAGGATGGTGCGCAGGTCTTCGGTCCGTTCATGGTGAAGGTGATCAATGGCGGCACCTTCAAGTGGATCGGCGGAACCATCGAGGCCTCGGCCATCATCGACATCGCGATCAACGTGGTGACGACCTTCAATCCGGTGGCGAGCGTGTTCTGCCACGGCGTCATCCACCACCGCGGCACCTGGAACTTCAACGGCGGCGACCTGAAGGGCAATGGCACCTTCCACAACTACCTGGGCGCCATCGTGTACATCTACGGCGTGCTCGATGTGGACCTCTCGTGGCGACTGCTGGTGTACAACGCGGGTGAGTTCCGCAAGATGAATGGCGGCATCTTCACCCACTACGCCACCTACTTCCACAACCTCGCGGGCGGACTCGTTCACATCATCGATGGCGAGTACCGCTTCAAGGGCGGCTTCTACAACTATGGCAGCATCACGTATGCCGGCCTCGGCAAGCTCTGCGGATGCGGCGGCACCTTCTACAACGAGAACGGCGGCGAGGCCAGCAATGGCCGCGTGGTGATCCGCAACGCATCGCTCGTGGTGAACTGGGCCTTCGAGGTGAAGCATTTCGAGCTCGAGGACGGTGCGCAGGTATTCGGTCCGTTCATGGTGAAGGTGATCAATGGCGGCACCTTCAAGTGGATCGGTGGCACCATTGAGGCATCGGCCATCATCGATATCGCGGTGGACGTGATCACCACCTTCAACCCGGTGGTGAGCGTGTTCTGCCACGGCATCATCCACCACCGCGGCACCTGGAACTTCGAGGGCGGCAAGCTCTTCGGCAACGGTGTCTTCAACAACCTGTCGGCCGGCCTGATCCTGATCACGGGCACGAGCGATCCAACGGACTCCTGGCGTGTGGTGCTGAATAACGCAGGCATCTACCGCATGAACTGCGGCTGCCTCTTCCGCCATTCCTTCGGCGCGTTCACGAATCTGGTGGGCGGCAAGATCGAAGTGCTGCAGGGCACGCTGGTTCTTGATGGCGTCTTCATAGGCGACCAGTTCGGTGAGATCCATGTGTCACTCGGCGCGGTGCTGGACCTCACCGCCGCCGTGGATTGGAAAGGCGAAGTGGTGATCTGCCACGGCCTTCTGCAGTGCCCCGACTTCCGCTTCAAAGCCAGCGTGGCGCAGGTGATGGGCGGCGACGGCACCTACACGAATGTGCGCATCGACAATGCGGCCGGCATCGACCTTCAGGGCAACGTGCGCGTGAGCATGACCGCACGACTGGGGAATGGAGTGGTCCGGCATGGCTTGTACGGCTTCTCGTTGGAGAATCCGACGGCAGGCGCATTGATCGGAGGTAGCGCGTCGAGCTACTTCGTGTGCGACGGCATAGGCCGCTTCCGCCGCGCGATCAATGGAGCCAACTGCTTCTATCCGGTGGGAACCGCCTCGAAGTACTGCCCGATCACATTGAGCATGATGAGCGGACCACAGGACCTCTGCGGCGTGCGGGTCCGTCCCACCGTGAGCACGTCATACGGCGCAGTCGGCGTCGAGACGGGAACCACGGTTGTTAGCCATGCGGTGGGCTGCACCTGGGTGCTTGATGAAGCCACCGGTGGCGGCAACACCTACGATGCCACCGTGCAGTGGGAGGGCGTGCATGCGCTTGCCGGCTTCACACCGGGCAATTGCGCCGTGGCGCACTATACCATTGGCGGCTGGGTGCCGGGCGGTTATGGCCCGGCCAGCGGCGCCGATCCGTACACGAAGGTGATCTACGGGCTCATCGAGCCGCGCGAGATCTGCGTGGCCGATCCATTGGCCGATCTCGGCGGTGATGCGGTTGACTGCTTGGGCGTGCCCGGCGGCAGCGATCTGCCTGGAACCCCGTGCGACGATGGCGATACCGGCACGACCGATGATACATGGACTGCCGAATGCGATTGCGAGGGGACGCCATTGACCGCATGCACCACCGACCTGGACTTCGTGTACCAGGCCGATGGCGCGCACAGCCTGAATTGGAGCATCTTCGAGCAAGGCACCAACGCACTCGTGCATAGCGGTGGCGGCGTGCTCGTCGGCAACGGCAGCGAACAGACCTGCGTGCCCGATGGCTGCTACTACCTGGTGGTGACCGACGGCGGTGGCGATGGCATCGTGGGCGGCGGCTACCTGCTGAAAGTGAACAGCGCCGCTCGCCTGATCGACAATCTGCACGGCGCGTACGGCGAGGGCGGCTTCACGAGCGGCAGCACGAGCCAGATCGATGGCAACGAGGGATTCTGCATCCCGGTAGGCACCGACCGATTGATCTTCACCAGCTGTGACAAGCGTGATTGGAGGCTGAGCCCGTGCGATGGCGAGTACATGGTGGCCGATGACCATGCGGGCGTCACCGCGATCTGGAACAGCTATCCGCAGGGCAGCGCGCAACGCGCCAACAGCGGTTACCAGATGTGGTGGTACAAGCCGAACGGCGGATACAGCTTCAAGCGCTTCCAGAGCCACGCCACCGGCAACGGCATGCCGGCCAGCGCCACGCGCGCCTGCCACTTCAAGCTGAATGCCTGGACGGGCAACGCGCTCCAGGAAGGCGGCTTCTACAACGTGAAGGTGCGCGGCCGCGTGAACGGCGCGTACAATGCCTGGGGGCCCGCCTGCCGCATGGTGGTGAGCAGCACCGAGGCGCAGTGCCCGCGCACCAAGCTCATGGACATCCCCGGCAACGCTTACCTGAGCTGTGGGCAAACGCGCACCGCGGGCACGCAGGTGTACGTGCATGCGCGTCCCGTGAAGCGCATGAGCAATGCATGCAGCTGGGTGAATGCCAACCGTTACCAGTTCCGCTTCCGCATCCCATCGGAGAACGTCACGATCGTGAAGACCGGTGCCGCGGGCAACTACTATGTGAACACGAACGGCCTGGCCTGCGGCAAGACCTATGAGGTGGAGGTGCGCGCCAGCTTCGATGGCGGCAGCACCTGGTGCCACGGCAGCGCGGACCCAAACGTGGCCAGCCCGCAGTGGGGCGATGCGTGCCTGCTCACCATCACCTGCGGAAGCGGCATCGCACAGGAAGGAGGCAGCGTCTCCGATGCGGCTATTGAGGCCCGCGCGTCGATGTACCCGAACCCCAACCGCGGCGATCAGCTCTTCCTCCAGATGAGCGACTTGGATCAGGGCGTGGAGAAGGTGACGATCGACATCTACGATGGTTTTGGCAAGCGTGTGGCGACCCGCACGGTGGGTGCGCAGGATGGATACATGAGCGGCACGTTGGAGCTGAACGACCTGACGAACGGCATGTACCTGGTCAGCATCAGCGCCGGTGAGCGTGTCTTCAACGAGCGTCTGGTGATCCAGAAATAGCCGAGTTTCCAAATAGGCCGGGAAGAGCAGCCCTAGTGGATGACTGGGGCGCTCATCCCCGATCGAGTCTGGGCGGGCAGTTCACACGCGGCACTAACAACGGTCATCGAATCCGAGGTGCGAACCCTCTAGCTTACACGCATGAAACAGACTCCATTACGTGCGGCTGCGCTGCTCGCCGCCTGCCATCTGCTCAGCATGATCAGCATGGCTCAAGTTGTTCCGCCGGTGAGTGGCCCCGGCATGGCGTTGGCCTTCAACGGCGCGATGCAGCATGCCAGCACGCTGTCCAATCCAATCACGATTGGACCGGCGATCACCATCGAAACATGGATTTATGCCAGCGCCTTCAACTACGGCGAGGTTTACGCCCTCTGCGACGACCCGAACAGCGCATGCACCGGAGTGGATTACAAGGTCGTGGACCTTCGGGTGAATCCCTCCGGTCAGATTGAGATCGGGCTCTCGCCCACCACATGGGCAAGCCGGCGCATCTACCTGGTGAGCGCCACTGCGATCAGCCTGAATACATGGACCCATGTGGCAGGCACCATGGACCTGGGAACCAACACCGGCGCCATTTACATCAACGGAATTGCGGTGCCAGCAAACAACTACAGCCTTGGGACCGGAACAGGGACCTTCAGCGGCAGCCCGGCCTTGGGCGCTCTGCAGGTCAGCGGCGCCACCACAGGCATCCAGTACCCGTTCACCGGACGGATCGATGAGCTTCGCGTATGGAGCACTGCGCTCCCCTTGGTCGCAATCCGCGATTTCATGTGCCGCAGCAACCTCACCGGCCATCCGTACCTGGCCAACCTGCAGGCACTCTACCATGTGGATGAGCCAGGACCAAGCACTCCCACCGTATGGGATCACATCGGAGGCCACCACGCCGCGCTCACCAACGTGAGCATGGCGAGCGCCTATGTGCCGAGCGATGCGGCCTTGGGCGACATCAGCGTGCATACCTACTCAAGCCCGAATCTCTCGTTGACGACGCCGACCGAGGGCTTCTCAATCAGCGCCGGCAATGCTTCAGGCAAGCACATCTACCACGTGACACCGCCGGGCGCCAATATCGATGGCACCCTGCCAATAGGACTCGAGGCAGCCGGTGGCGGCGGCTTCGGTGTGTTTCTGGCTGAAACCGCCCCGCTCTTCTACCTGGTCAATTACAACTATACGGGCAACCCGGAACTTGACGGCACTGCGGCCGAACCCAGCGCGGTTCTGCTGCGCCGCGATGGACCTACTGCCACGCCTTGGACCCAGCATGCGCCGCAGTGGCTCAATCAAGTGGCGAATGTGATCGACTTGCAGGGCACTTGGCAGCGACATATGCAGTGGGCCGGCGCGTACAGTCCGCCCCCCTGCACCACCGACCTGGACTTCGTGTACCAGGCTGATGGATACGATGCCCTCA
>CAZFBP010000151.1:0-7629 GCA_964517255.1 uncultured Chryseobacterium sp. | reverse complement strand
TACGCCTCGCGCTCCGTCGGGGCGAGCGCCCGGATCGCCTCGCTGCTGAGGATGGTGTCACTCAGGAGAAACTGCGCGCCGAGGACGGGCGCGATGGTAGTGCCCACGCTGTTGAAGGCCTGTGCCATGTTCAGTCGGCTGCTCGCGCCGCGCTCATCGCCCAGCACCGCTACGAACGGGTTGGCGGCCACCTGTAGCACTGTCATGCCCGCGGCCAGGATGAAATAGCCAAGGAGGAACAGGGGGAACACGCGCAAGCCTGCGGCAGGCCAGAAGAGCAGGCAGCCCAGGCCCATGGCGGCGAGGCCGATCAGCATCCCCTGTTTATAGCCTATGCGCGCGAGCAGCCCGCCCGCCGGTATGCTCACCATGCCGTAGGCGATGAAAAAGGCGAACTGCACCAGCCCTGCCTCGAAGTAGCTCAACTCGAATACCTCCCGGAGACGTGGCACAACCGCATCCACCAGCACGGTGAGGAAGCCCCACATGAAGAAGAGGCTCGTAACGGTGATGAGCGGGTACGTGGAGGATCGCTGTTGCATGGCGCTGGCCAAAGATGCCTCTTGTACCGAAACGCGCGGCCGCGGCCTCTGACTTCGCCGAAGCGCGCTCCCGGACCGCGCCGGGATCACTCTTTCATGGCGCGCAACACCTGCACTTGGTCGTCCATGTGCAGGCGGATCAGGTACATGCCCGCAGGCCTATCAAGCAGATCCACACCGATGCGGTCATCGCCGCGCAGCACCACGTTGCGCTGCGTGAGCAGACGCCCTTGCGCATCGAGCACTTCCAGCATGCCATCACCGCGGATGCCTGTGCAGCGCAGCTCGGCGTTCGCATTGGTGGGATTGGGCACTACGCTCAGGTCGAGCGGATCCCTCACCTCGGGCATGCCTACCCCAATGGCGATGCTGAAGGCCTTATGCAAGGAGTGCCCGAATTCATTGGCGAAGTAGTGCACGATCACGCCATTCGGCTTCTTGAAGCGCGCGTAGCCCGAACCCGCATCGGGATCCGCCCAGTAGCTGAGGCCATCGTTGCCGCTATCAGTCATTTCGAATGTGTAGCAACCGTTGGGCAGATCGAGCGTGTCGATGTACTGGGTATTGGCCGTATGCACGGTTCGGCTGTGCACCACATTGCCATCAATGTCGAGAATGCGAATGGCGTTCTCGTTGGGGCGGTTGTTGGTCTTGTAGTGCAGGATGATCGGGTGCGGGTAGGCCGTGGGCGAGTCGAAAGCGGTGCGGTAGCTGTTGTTGTCGTCATAAGCATCGGCTCCTCCATTGGGTTGGCTCACGGTCGCCGTGAAAATCCGGTCATCATCGCCCAGCCAGAAGCCCTCATCGTTCACAGGCAGCTCGATCTCGGCGCGCTGCATGTGCTTCAGAAGGCCGGTCCAGGTGTGGGTCAGCGTCTGACCTCCGCTCACCGAGTAAGTGAACACCGCGCTCGTGAGGTCTTGCGCTCCTGCGTTGCGCAGCACAACCAGCGGTGCACGGCAGATCGGATTCGCGCGGCGCCACATGTCCGTCCTGCTCGGACGCTTCACCTCGTAGATCTCGGCGTCGAGGGGAAGCGACGCAGGACCGAATTCCATGAGGTCCATGTTCATCACGTAGTTGCCGCCGCCCATGCCCAGGTTGTTCGTCGGCACAGGGGTGATGGCATAGTCCAGGGTGGCTGTGCCTCCTGAGGTGAGCCCTGGCAGCTCCACCTCATGGTCCTTCACCAGATCACCGGGGCACCAGCCCTCTCGGCTGCCGAGCCAGGTGCCTCCTTGCGGATGAACAGGATTCAGCGCGCAGTCGTTCTCCTGCCAGATGTGCCAGGCGTCCACCTGCGTTCCATTCAGGCTGAGGTAATGCGTGTTGTCCTTCCACTCGCAGCAATGCGGATACTGTCCGTTGTTGCTGTTATGGCCATGACCGGTCAGGCGGGTGCGCAGGGACCATTGCACCGCCTCCGGGCTCAACTGCACTTGCACCGGCGGGAAGGCAACGTCGCCGCTGAGATCGGCATAGCTGCGGCTCGTGAGGCCGCCCCATGGCCGCTGCTGCCTTACCAACGGGCGCGGCGGCAAACCCTCGATCATCTCGAATTCAAGATCGATCAGCTCCTGCTGATTGCCCGCGCTCAGGTCAACGCTATCGTGCAGCAGCCATTGGTAGTCGGTCACGTCGAAGGTCCAGCGGAAGCCCTGCGGTCCCAGCGAGAGCCCGATGCCATACGGGGTGATGTAGCGGCCGATCTCCCAATCGTTCAGCAGCTCGAACGGAACACCGAAGTAGTTGATCGTGTCATTCACGTCAGTCACCGATGCAACGGTGCTGGAATCGAGCGGCGCGCCATCGGGCCCGTAGGTGTACGACTGGCCGCCCAGGAATGCGAAGAGCGTATCGAAGGGCTGCGCGGAGTTGCCCTGCACCTGGAAGAACTCTTCCGTGAGCAGGGGCATGGGCTCGGGCCATGCGATCGTGTCTGCATCTGATTCGAAGTCGTACTGCCCTTGATAAAAGGTGATGTCGGGACGGAGGGACGAGGGAACGGCATCAAGCACGAGATCGGCGGCGGGCTGATCGCGGCGGGCCACGGTGCCCATGGCCCAGGCTCTCGCCCCGGTGGAGGCGCTGTTCGCCAATTCATGCTGATCCAGGGCCTCGTCGCAGTGGAAGGAGTAGAGCAATTGCGCGGCATCGGGGTGGCTGGCATCGATGCGGCGGCTCTTCCAGGCATTGATGTTCGCGGCGCTCACCTCCGCTGCGAATACGGCGATCTCATCGAGTTGCCCGGGATAGCTCCACCCGCCATCGCGGTCACTGGCGAACTTGAAGCGCGTGATGCCCGCCATGGGCTTGGTCTTACCCGTGCCCGAGTGCCACAAGGAGCCGTTCAGGTAGATCTTCATCGATCCAGTCGCAGTGTTCTTGACGAAGGCCCAATGGTTCCACTGGCCTTCCACGTTCGGCTCCACGGTCACCTTGTCGATGCGATCGAAGGAGCTGCCATCATTGCCCGCATCCCAGTACACGCGCCCATCGCTCCAGGGCAGGTGGACGTTGAGGATCCTGCGGTCCTGCGCATCCACGGCTTCGAAGACCGTGGTGTTGACGGTCGGGATGACGTCGTCGCCCTTCGCACGGAACATCACGGTGATGGTGCTGCCCAATCCGCCGAGCGGTGCCGCTTCAATGCCTAGGAAGTCGTTGTCCACCTCCACCACGCCATTCCGCCCACTGGCCATCACCGCCCGATCGGGTAACACGCTCGCCTGCAACGCAGGTCCAGTTACGCCTGTCTTCTCTACAGCAATGTCCACGAGGATGCCCGAGGTGCCGTTCCATGCGAAATCAACCGCGAGCACCAAGCGTGTCTCACCGGCTGCTTGGAACGCGTTTCCACCTGCTTGTTCGTGAACGGTGACCAAGCCAGCCTCGTCGAGCGCGGTGAGCGCTGGGACCGAGCTATGCTTCATGCGCACGGTGATCCGCCCGAGCTCGGCATCACCGCCGCCGAGCGATTGAAACGCGATCTGCTGGATGGGCCCGGCTTGCAGGCCCGCTGCGGTCAGCTCATCGGCGGTGAAGTGGTATTGCGCGCGCGTGGTGAGGGATGCGGGATCGAGCAGGGACATCTCCTGACCGGATGCATCGCCCACCGTGAAGCCGCTCTCACTGCTGGTGGCCAGCACGTTTCGGAAGGGAATCGCGGACTGCCGCTGGTGCCAACCCAATTGATCAGCGCGCTCCACGCTGATCGGCACCTGTGCCCCCACCTTGAAAAGCGGATGGGTGAGCGCGGTGCTGTCGTAGGCACCGGTATGCTCATGCACCTGGTTGTAGGTGAGATAATCCCACTCACCGCAGGCGTATTGGTCCTGGGTGGTCTGGGGGTCGCATTTCAGTGTATGGTGCATGAGCACCTTGCGGAATGCATGCGTGCTGTCCGGGAACACGTACCAGCCGCGCCGTTGGGTGATGTCGTTGAAGGTGAGGGTTTGCACGCGGATGGTGTCCTGTGCAGCGGCGCAGATTGAACTGCTGAAAGCAACCAGTAGAAGGGTTCGGCGCATGAGAACGGGATGGGCAGGCAATCTAACCTGCGCGAGGCACGAGCCGAAGCTACGGGGTGATATGAAAAGGGGCCCGAAGGCCCCTTTCGTCTGAACGGGTTGGAACGCTCACTTCACCTTGTTCACGATGGCCGTGAACGCGGCGGCATCGTGGTAGGCGATCTCGGCCAGGGCCTTGCGGTCCAGGCTGACGTTGGCGAGCTTCAGCTTGTTCATCAGCACGCTGTAACTGATGTCGTTCTGGCGGGCGGCCGCGTTGATGCGCTGGATCCACAGGTTGCGGAACTCGCGCTTCTTGAGCTTGCGGCCGTCGTACGCGTGCGTAAGGCCTTTCTCCACCGTGTTCTTCGCGACGGTGAACACGTTCTTGCGGCGACCGTAGTTGCCCTTCGCCATGTCCAGGATCTTCTTCCTCCTGGCCTTGGCGGCTACCTTATTCTGACTGCGTGGCATGTTCCACTTGGGTTTTCGGGCGCGAGCGTCAGCGTTGGGCTGGTCTTTGGTGCTGCGCGTCCTGGTTAACGCTACCTATTGTTACCCTGGTGCGGTTGGGGTTTCTTACTTGAGGAGGTCGAGCACGTTCTTCTTGTCGCGCGCATGGATGGTGCCCATGTGCGTGAGGGCGCGCTTGCGCTTGGTCTCCTTCTTGGTGAGGATGTGGCGCTTGAAGGCGTGCTTGTGCTTGATCTCGCCGGTGCCGGTGAGCTTGAATCGCTTCTTGGCTCCGGACTTGGTCTTCATCTTAGGCATGGTCGTCGTCTTTGGTCGTTGTCGTTGTCATTCCGGGCTCGACCCGGAATCGCGTTGGTCTTTGGGTCGATGTTCGTCAACCCGATGGGTCGCCGCTACATCGTCATTTCTTCTTCTTCGGGATCAGGAACATGATCATGCGCTTGCCCTCCAATTTGGGCATGCTCTCCACCATGCCGATATCCTCCAGGTCCTGGGCGAACTTCAACAGCAGGATCTCGCCCCGCTCCTTGAACACGATGCTGCGGCCACGGAAGAACACGAAGGCTTTCACCTTGTGGCCCTCTTCGAGGAAGGCGCGCGTATGCTTCAGCTTGAAATTCACGTCGTGCTCATCGGTATTCGGGCCGAAGCGGATCTCCTTCACCTCGGCCACGGTCTGTTTGGCCTTGATCTCCTTCTGCTTCTTCTTGAGGTCGTAGAGGAACTTCTTGTAATCGGCGATGCGGCACACCGGCGGAACGGCCGTGGCACTGATCTCGATCAGGTCGAGGCCCAAGTCCTCGGCCATGCGCAGCGCCTGCCCGAAGGGATAGACGCCCTGCTCCACGTTCTCGCCCACCACGCGCACTTCGCTGAGCCCGTAGATCTTGTGGTTGATCCGGTGCGGGTCTTCCTTGATGACACGACCGCGGTACGGACGGCGAGGGCCGCTGGGTCGCGGACCACTAGGACGATAGGGGGGACCTGCCACTTAGAGGGGTTTGGTTCGGCCTCCGGGAACACCTGCCCCGGAGTTTGAGGGCGCGAATATCAGCATCTTTCCCTATCCGCCAGCGTGTTAAGCAGCCGTTGCCTGACCTAGCTGCGCCGCTATGCGCTCGCCAATGAGTTGGGCGAAGGCTTCGGCAGTCATCGCCCCGAGGTCGCTGGCCCCGTGCTCGCGCACGCTCAGGGTGCCATTCTCCACTTCCTTCTCGCCCAAGATGAGCATGAATGGCGATTTGGCGAGCTCCGCGTCCCGGATCTTCCGGCCGATCTTCTCGTTGCGCTCATCGACCGAGGCGCGTACGCCCTTGGCGGCCAATCGCGACTGGGCGGCATTCGCGGCTTCCACGAATTTCTCGCTGATGGGCAGGATGATGGCCTGCTCCGGAGCCAGCCACAACGGGAAGCGCCCGGCGGTGTGCTCGATGATGACCGCGATGAATCGCTCGAGTGATCCGAAGGGCGCGCGATGGATCATCACCGGGCGGTGGCGGGCATTATCGCTGCCCACGTATTCCAGCTCGAAGCGCTCGGGCAGGTTGTAATCCACCTGGATGGTGCCCAATTGCCAGCGGCGGCCCAGCGCGTCCTTCACCATGAAGTCGAGCTTGGGGCCGTAGAAGGCCGCCTCGCCGTGCTCCACCACGGTCTGCATGCCGCATTCCGCGGCCGCATCGATGATGGACTGCTCGGCCTTCTGCCAGTTCTCTTCGCTGCCGATGTACTTGCTGCGGTCCACTTTGTCGCGCAGGCTCACTTGGGCCTCGAACTTCTCGAAGCCCAATGCGCGCAGCACCAGCAGCACCAGGTCGATCACCTTCAGGAATTCCTCCTTCACCTGGTCGGGGCGGCAGAACAGGTGGGCATCGTCCTGCGTGAAGCCGCGCACGCGCGCAAGGCCGTGCAGCTCGCCGCTCTGCTCGTAGCGGTACACGGTGCCGAACTCCGCGAAGCGCAGGGGCAGGTCCTTGTAGCTGCGCGGCCGGCTGGCGAAGATCTCGCAGTGGTGCGGGCAGTTCATGGGCTTCAGCATGAAGAGCTCGCCCTCCTGCGGCGTGTTGATCGGCTGGAAGCTGTCCTTGCCGTACTTCTCCCAGTGGCCGCTGGTCTCGTACAGCGCCTTGCTGCCGATGTGCGGCGTGGCCACCTGCACGTACCCGGCTTTCTCCTGCGCCTCCTTCATGAAGTTGATGAGCCGCTCGCGCAGCGCCGCGCCTTTGGGCATCCAAAGCGGCAGGCCCGCGCCCACGCGCTCGCTGAAGCAGAAGAGGTCCATTTCCTTGCCGAGCTTGCGGTGGTCACGCTTCTTGGCCTCCTCGATCATCGCCAGGTACTCATCCAGCTCCTTCTGCTTGGGGAAGGTGATGGCGTAGAGGCGCGTGAGCTGCTTGCGCTTCTCATCGCCGCGCCAATAGGCTCCGGCCACGCTGGTCACCTTCACCGCCTTGATGAAGGAGGTGTCGGGGATGTGCGGCCCCCCCACCACCTTCAGCCCATGAAAGACGCGCGCGTATCCCGCGGCGACCTTCAGGAACAGGCCTGTCTCCAGGTCGCGGCGCGGGTTGTCCATGAGCCAACGGGCGATCAGCCCGAGGCCGACAAGCACCCCAAGGACGACGATGGAAGCGAGCGCGAACGTCACGGCGGGCGGATGTTAGCGGCCACAAATAGACCGTCCATTCCGCCGACGTTGTGTGCGGCATCTTTGGTGGCAAAGTGCCGCAGGACATCGAGCTTCCGTCTTCATGGCAGGGTCTTGGCCGGGTCGTTGGTGTAGCATCACCCATGACCGGTCTCTGGGAAGAAACCCGCGCGCGTGCGAGGCGGCAGGCCGAGCCGCTGGCGGTGCGGATGAGGCCTCGGACGCTGGACGAGGTGGCCGGGCAGTCGCACATCCTGGGTCCGGGGAAGCTGCTGCGCCGGATGCTGGAAGCGGACGTGATCACGTCGCTGATCCTGCACGGGCCGCCGGGGACGGGGAAGACGACGCTGGCGGAACTGATCGCTCGCCACACGAAGCGGCACTTCGAGCGGGAGAATGCGGCGAGCGTCGGGGTGAAGCGGATCCGCGAGATCGTGGATCAAGCGTTCGCCCGTCT
>CAZFBP010000150.1:0-7736 GCA_964517255.1 uncultured Chryseobacterium sp. | reverse complement strand
TCACCGGCATGCGCGTGACCATCGTGGAAAACGGCAGCGGCGCGGGCCTCACCTCGTGCATGAGCTACAGCTATGGCGAGACGGAGGACTTCCTGGTGGAGATCCTGCCCAGCACTGCCTGCGCCGGCACGCCCACACCGGGCAACACCACGGGCCCGGCCTCAGTATGCCCCGGCGGCGCTGTGGCGCTCGGCCTGCAGAACCTGACCACCGGCACCGGCGTCACCTATCAGTGGTACGCCAGCACCGATGGCGGCAGCACCTTCAACCCGGTGGGCACCAGCTCGCCCACCTTCGGCACCACGCAGACCGTACCGACCATCTACTACTGCGACGTGACCTGCACCGAGCCAGGCGGCGGCACGGGCTCCAGCGCCCAGCTCTCCGTGGGCATCAATGCCTTCTACACATGCTACTGCGCTAGTGGAGCCGGCATCACCGCCGACGAGGAGATCTTCAGCGTGACGGTGGACGGCGCGACGGTAGGCGATGTGACACCGGGCGCCGGCAACACCGGCTGCACGGTACCGGCCCCTGGACCCGGCTCCATCCTGAACCGCTACTCGAATTGGATCACGACCCCCACTCCGCACTTCACCATCACCCAAGGGGTGCCAGCCCCGTTCAGCGTGCAGGAAGATGAGTGCGACGGCGCCACCTACTACGCCTTCGGCACGGCCATCTGGATCGACTACAACCAGGACGGCGTGTTCGACGACCTCACCGAGAAGGCATTCGTCGAAGGCGCTACGCTGGTCGGTCCCCGCAACGTCACTGGCAGCATCAACGCGCCCTTCACCAGCCTAACGGGCCTCACCGGCATGCGGGTGACCATCGTAGAGGGCGGCAGCGGCGCGGGCCTCACCTCATGCCTGAGCTACAACTATGGCGAGACGGAGGACTTCCTGGTGCAGATCAACGCGGGTTCGCCCTGCGCCGGAACTCCGGCACCGGGCAATACCACCGGTCCATCGGCCGCATGCCCCAGCGCCAACTTCAGCTTGGGCCTGCAGAACTACACCGGTGGCAGCGGGGTCACCTACCAGTGGGAGAGCGCTGATGATGCGGCCTTCACCGTGAATGTGCAGGCCCTGGGCACCAGCGATACGCAAGTGACCAACCAGACCAGCGCGAAATATTATCGCTGCCTGGTGA
Source organism: uncultured Chryseobacterium sp. (assembly GCA_964517255.1). GTDB lineage: Bacteria > Bacteroidota > Bacteroidia > Flavobacteriales_F > PHOS-HE28 > PHOS-HE28. The sequence goes on along the minus strand of CAZFBP010000150.1, from coordinate 6,581 downwards.
CCTGCACCGTGAGCGGCCTATCGGATTACAGCACCCCGCTGCTGGTGACCATGGGCGACGCATGCCTTTGCGGCGCCTATTGCGTGGTGACGAACTTCGGCGACGGCGCGTGCATCACGGGTGTTCAGATCAACACCTTGGTGAGCACCACGGCAGCCTGTGTTCCTAATCCGGGCTACACCCTGCGCACGGAGACCACCACGCTGATGCGCGGCCTGAGCTACCCGATAACCGTGGATTGCAACAGCCTGGTGTACGGCGGTGCGATCGTGTCGGTGTGGTTCGATTGGAACAACAACCAGGTCTTCGAGGCCAGTGAGTGGTTCCAGCCCTATACATCGGGAACCACCGGCAGCGTGACCGTGCTGGTGCCCATGAGCGCGGTGACGGGCACCATCCGCATGCGCGTGCGCAGCCGGGGCCAGGGCAACACGAACGGCGCCGGCGATGGCTGCCTGGCCAGCATGGGAAGCGGCACGTGCGAGGATTTCTGCATCACGCTGATCGATCCTCCTGCTTGCGATGCCCCGCCCGCTGCATCTGCCACCAGCAGCACGCTCTCCTCCGCCTGCGCGGGCACCAACTTCACGTTGAGCCTGGCCACCAACTACGGCTTCACCGGCATCACCTACCAGTGGCAGAGCGCAGACGATGCGGCCTTCACCACCAACGTGCAGAACCTGGGAACGGCCACCACGCAGGTGAGCTCGCTCACCACCGCCAGCCAGTACTTCCGCTGCGTGATCGAATGCACCAACCCCGGCGGCGGCATCACCTACAGCACGCCCGCGCTGGTGACCTTGGTGAGCGATCTATGCGTGTGCGGCACCTACCCTGCTGTTTACGCCAGCAGCACCGCCGATGAGGATTTGGCCCAGGTTACCGTGGGCAGCTTGAGCAATGGCAGCACCTGTGCCACGCTCGCTCCCGGTGCGGGTTCCATACTGAACCGTTACTCGAACTATACTGGCGCTCTGCCTGCCCCCCAATTGAGCCAGGGCACGTCGGTGAGCTTCAGCCTGAGTTCCATCACGTGCGGAGGCACATACGGCAACGGCTTCAAGATCTACATCGACTGGAACCAGGACGGCGATTGGGCCGATGCGGGCGAGGAAGTGCACAGTTCCGCCGCTTCCACCTCAGGGCCATGGACCGATGCCGGTTCCTTCACCGTGCCGCTCACGGCCACCTTGGGCATCACCCGCATGCGCGCGGTCGTGGTGGAGACCACCTTCCCGAATACCACCAATTACACCGTTACCGCGTACAGCTGGGGCGAGGCTGAGGACTATTGCGTGGAGGTAGTGCCTCCGCCCGTGCCGGCCAGCGCCACGGCGAGCATCATCGACGATTGCAACGCCCAGACCTACACCATCGATGTGAACGTGGCCAACTTCGGCAGCGGCGGATCGGCGAACATCATCTACCAGCTCAACGCCGGCCCGGATGTGATCGTGCCCGCCGTGATCGGCAGCAACACCCTCCCCACTGCCGGCAGCTTCACGCAGCTCGATGTGGTGAGCATCCAGATCGACAACGGCACCATCGCCGAGCTCGACATGGGCGACTTCTTCGGCGGCTGCCCGATCGAGGTGCCTTGCGGCTCGACGCTCACGGTGGACCATTGCTACGGCAACAATGATCCGCGCGTGTTCATCTTCATCGCCGATGATCCGGGCCGTGACCTGGTGCTGACCTTCATCGCCGGCACGATGGATCCCAACGATGTGATCCGCACCTACGAGGGCACCGACGAGAACTTCAGCCCTTCGATCACCTTCGGCTCCTTCGCCAACCTGGGCGCACCGCAGCTCACGATCACCTCGAACACCGACACCTTGATGCTGATCATCGACAGCGATGGCAGCAACAGTTGCCAGGACGCGATGCAGACCAGCTGGCAGTTCGAGGTGGAGTGCCTGGCGCCCTGCGCCGATCCCGATGGCACCGCGGTGTATGACATCTGCACGCAGACCATCACGGCCAACCTCGACTTCGATGGGTCCGGCACCACCGCCACCATCCGGTACATCGTGAACGGCGGCACCCCGGTCGATCTCTCAGGCCTGAATGCTCCGTACTCCACGGTGCTTGGTCCATTCAGCACGGGCGATGCGGTGCAGGTGCTCTTGATCAACGACGACGACCCGGATTGCACCCGCAACCTGGGCACCACCACGATCCTGGCGGTTCCTGCGCCACCCACGGTGATCGCCTCGGCCACGCCCACCGTGGTGTGCCCCAGCGGCTCCAGCCAGCTGCAGGCCACGGCCGTGGCACCCACGCCTCCGGCTGTGCCCGGGTATGTATTCGAGGAGTTCGTGGGCAGCTACACCCCCATCACCGGAGGCGTGGTGTACGGAACGGCTACTTCGGATAATCAACGTTTCGTGGATCCCGCCGTGCCTGCGGGCGGCACCACCACCACGGGCGTGGGCCTGCCCATCGGCTTCAGCTTCACTTACAACGGCGTGGTGTACGATCGCCTGGCGATCAACAACAACGGCTGGATCAGCTTCGGCAGCTCGCTGCTGACGCCGTCGGTGAACATCGGCAGCACCAGCTCCTATACGCCGCTGTCGAGCACCACGGTGACCACACCGACCCATTTACGCAACCGGGTGGCAGCTTTCGGCAGCGACCTGCAAGCGCAAGCCGGAGCCACGTTGCGCCTGGAGACCATCGGCACGGCGCCCAATCGGGTGTGCGTGATCCAGTGGGAGAACTACAAGCGCTACTCCGTTACCGGCCACACGCTCAACTTCCAGATCCGCCTGTACGAGGGCACCAACTTCGTGGAGGTGCATTACGGCAGCATGGTGTGGACGGCGACCACCTACACGGCCCATGTGGGTCTGGGCGGCAACGTGGCCACGCAGTTCAACAACCGCACGACCACCACGAACTGGAACAGCACCACGGCCGGTGGCGTGAATAGCGCCTCGTGCACCTGGAACACCGCAGCCACCTATCCGACCGTAGGCCGCGTGTTCCGCTGGCGCTCGCCGGAGATCGCCGGGGCCGCGTACAGCTGGACCGCTCCGACCAACCTGGACAACGCGTTCATCGCCAACCCGATCGCCACGGTGCCCGCCACCGAGACCTTCACGGTGAGCGCAACGGGAACCTCCTTCCCCTGCCCTGGCACGGCCATGGTCACGGTTACGGTGAACCCGCCGATCACAGCGGCCTCCATCACGCCTGCCGCGCCCGACTTCTGCACGGGCAGCAGCGTGACGCTGACGGCCGTGCCGGCCGATGGCGTGGCGCCCTACAGCTACCAGTGGTACGACCCGAGCAACAACCCGATGGGCACAGCGGTGACGCAAGCCGCCAACATCGTGGGCACCTGGAGCTGCCTGATCACCGACAACTGCGGCGGCACCAATACCCCCACGGTGGCTGTGACCAGCACGGAGACCCCGGTGCTGAACGTGACGCCCGACCTGCCCACCTGCGCCGGCTACAACATCGTGCTCACCGCGAACACGGTCTCGGGCACGCCCACCAGCTGGCTATGGAGCGGCCCCGCACCGGCGGCCGGACAGACCACGCAGAGCATCACGCTGACCGGGATCACCAGCGCCAGCAACGGCACTTACTCCGTGGTGGGCACCTTCAACGGATGCCCCTCGGCGCCTGCGGCCTACGTGCTCACTGCGAACCCGAGCCCCGCGATCACCAGCCTCACGGCGGACCCGATCTCGGTGTGCGACGGGCAGAACAGCGTGCTCAGCGTGACGGCCACCCTGCCGAGCGGAGCGTACTGCACCCCGATCTATACCACGGGCTGCACCTTCCCGGACGTGGTGAGCAACGTGACCTTCGCGGGCATCAACCGAACTGGCGGGCCGCCTGCGCTCTCCGCCTGCGATGCATTGACCGCGATCGGTTACAGCAACCTGGCCTCTCCGCAGGGCAACGTGGTCGCTGGCACCATGTACCCGATCAGCGTCACCACCGATGGTGATGACGAGAACCTCTCGGTGTGGATCGACTACAACCGGAATGGCACCTTTGACGCCACGGAGCTCGTCCTCCAACGCTTGACCGTGACCGCGGAACCGCAGACCACCACGGGCAACGTGACCATTCCGCTCACGGCCTTCAACGGCCCCACGCGCATGCGGGTGCGCTGCGTGTACGGCACCACCTTCTCGGCGGTGAATCCATGCACCAGCACAACCTATGGTGAGACCGAGGACTACGTGATCAACATCACCGGAGGCGTGGATCAGCTGGTGTACGCCTGGACCGGCGGCTCCTTCCTGGGCGGCATCGACAACACCCCGAGCGTGACGGCCGATAACATCGCTGCCACCACGACCTACAACGTCCTGGTGACATCCCTGGGCTGCACCGACACCGAGAACGTGACGGTGTACTACGGCACCAACGACTTCACCTTCGAGGTGCGCACCGATGCCAACGGCGGACAGACGGCCTACTCGATCTACGAGCAGGGCACCAATACGCTGATGTTCCAGGTGCCGACCAACACCTTCCCGAACAACGCCATCGCCACCAGCACGGGCTGCCTGCCTGATGGCTGCTACTACCTGGTGGTGACCGACGGCGGCGGCGACGGCATCGTGGGCGGCGGCTACGCCTTGCGCGAAGGCACCGGCAACCAGCGCAGGCTGATCGACAACATGCGCGATCAGTACGGCTACGGCGGCTTCACCAGCGGCGGCACCAGCACCATCGCCGGCGGCGAGGGCTTCTGCCTGCCCATGGGCGACGATCGCTTGATCTACACCAGCACCGACAAGATGGATTGGCGCACCAGCCCCTGCACCGGCGAGTACGTGGTGGCCGATGACAACAACGCGGTGAGCGCCGAGTACGGCGGCCCGAACGCGGCCACCAGCGGTTACCAGATGTGGTGGTACAACCCCAACGGCGGCTACAGCTTCAAGCGCTATCAGAGCCACAACACGGCCAACGGCCTGCCCGCCAGCGCCACCCGCGCCTGCCACTTCAAGGCGAATGGCTGGGCCGGCAACCAGCTCGTGGACGGCACCTTCTACAACGTGAAGGTGCGTGGACGCGTGGCCGGCAACTACCTCCCCTGGGGCGCGGCCAGCCGGTTCCGCATCGACAACACGGGTGCCCAGTGCCCGCGCACCAAGCTCATGGACATCCCGGACAACCCGTTCCTGAGCTGCGGACAGTCGCGCGCCATCGGCAACACCGTGAACGTGCATGCCCGCCCGGTGAAGCGCATGAATGCGAACTGCACCTACACCAACGCCAACCGCTACCAGTTCCGCTTCCGCATCCCGGCCGAGTTCGTCACCATCGTGAAGACCAGCGCGGTGGGCCAGTACTGGGTGAACACCAGCGGCCTCACCTGCGGCAAGACCTACGAGGTGGACGTGCGCGCGAGCTTCGATGGCGGCAGCAACTGGTGCCATACCAGCGATCCGTACGGCGATGTCTGCATGCTCACCACCACCTGCAGCTTCGGCATGGCCGAGGAGCCCGTGGGCGGCCCGATGGAGTCGCGTTTCGCCATGTACCCCAACCCGAACCGCGGCGACCAGGTGATGCTCAGCATCGGCAGCGTCGAGGAAGGGGTTGAGACCGTGAGCGTGGACCTCTACGACTCGTACGGAAAGCGCGCGATCACCCGGGTGATCGCGGTGCAGGACGGCTTCGTGAACACCCTGATCGACCTGAACGGCGAACTCGCCAACGGCCTGTACCTGGTGAGCATCACCGCCGGAAGCCAGGCTTACCAAGAGCGCCTGGTGATCCAGAAGTGATCCTGCGGGCTACGGCCCGATGAACCTGAACGCGGCCCCCGCTCCCACAAGGAGCGGGGGCCGCTGCGTTTGATCCGCACGCGGATCCTTGAGCTTCACCGAATCACATGCTGCCGCTAACGTTCCTGCCAAGCGCAGGTGTTGCACGTTGCGCCAACCATCAACCTGTCCTGACATCCTGTACTTGAGCCGAAGCAGCGGGGGCCGCAGCGTTTTGGCTCTGCGTGCCGACCGAAGCGCTTCGACCGGATCTCATGCTGCCGCTGATGCTCCTGCCGAGCGCAGGACTTGAATCCTGCGCAAATCAACCACCCATCATCCCGGCCTTGAGCCGGGACAACCCTCAACTATCTCCGGCCATTCACCCAGCGTACGCCCATCAGAAGGCCTGCCGAACATTTCGGGACTCAGGCGGCGACAACGGGAATGGTCGAGAAGGTTCGACTCAACCCTCAACCCTCCTGCCATGCGGCGGGACAACCTCCAACCCTCAACTATCTCCGGCTATTCACCCAACGCACGCCCACCAGCCGATCCAGGCGCTGCATGCGGTCGGTGAAGTAGAGCAGCACGGTGTAATCGTTCTCCGTCTCGAAGTGGCTGCCCTCGATGGCGGTGATATCGGGTACTTCGCCCTTGGCCTGTGTCACGAAGCTGAAGTCGTAGAAGCCCTGCTTCAGGAGGATGGCGGCGTGGTACGCGCTCTTCGCTTCGTCCCATTCCATGCGGAACTCCGGCCTGCACTGCCAGTCTGAGAGCTGTCCGTACACGTAGGGGGCGCTCATCAGCGGCGCTTCGAGCGGCAGGGTGAAA
>CAZFBP010000149.1:4400-7814 GCA_964517255.1 uncultured Chryseobacterium sp. | reverse complement strand
ATGAGCAGGATCACGGCGATGATCAAGGTGGTCACGTTGCCATCGACGATGGCCGAGAGCGCGCCCTTGTAGCCGAGATCGACCGCGCTCTTGAGCATCTTGCCGTGGCGCAGCTCCTCGCGGATGCGTTCGTAGATGAGCACGTTGGCATCAACCGCCATGCCCATGGTGAGCACGATGCCCGCGATGCCTGGCAGCGTGAGCGCCGCTTGCAACGAGGCCAGGGAGCCGATGAGCACGAAGAGGTTGATGACCAGCGCCAGGTCGGCCACCCAACCACCACGAGCGTAGTAGAGCGCCATGTACACCATGACCAGCACAAGCGCCACCAGGAAGGAATACAGGCCCGTGCTCACGTTCTCCGCGCCGAGCGAAGGGCCCACCACCGTCTCGTCGATGATGCGAGCCGGGGCGGGCAAGGCGCCAGCCTTGAGGATGTTGGCCAGATCGCTGGCCTCCTGGATCTGCTGGTTGATCTCGCCGGCGCCCATGGAGATGGTGCTCGTTCCGCCCGCGATCTCAGAGATCACCTCGGGTGCGCTGTACACCAGTTCATCGAGCACGATGCCGATGTACTTGCCCACGTTCTCGCCGGTCATCACCTTCCAGATCTGGGCGCCCTCGGCGTCCATGTTCATGATCACCTGCACCTGCCCCTTGAAGTCGAAATCCTGGAAAGCATTGGTGATGGCGCTGCCGTTCAGCTTGGGCTTGCCGTCGCTGGGCACCTTGATCGCGAAGAGCTCCAGATAGGGGCCTTTGGGACCCTCCTTCGGCTTGGCGCCCCACGCCAGGCGCGCGTCGCGCGGCAAAGCGGAGGTCACGGCGCTCATGGCCAGCAAGCGCTTCACTTCCGCAGTGTCCTTCACCAGCGCATTGCCCACGATGGGGCCCCGCACGAATTGGCCGTTCCGATTGACCTGCGGACCCAGCACCGACCAAAGAGGCGTGCGTTTGCGGCTTTCCTCGTCGCTGAGTTCCTCCGTGGTATCGGCTGTGTCGATTCCGGTCGTGTCCGCGCCGGTGGTGTCCGCCGTCACGGAACCCGTGTCGGCAGCGGTGGTATCCGCGGCCGCACTGGTGCTGTCAGCGGCCGTGTTCAGGCTGTCGGCTGCGGCATTGAGACTGTCGGCCGCAGCTGCGGTGCTGTCCTTGGCGGCGAGCTCCGGGTAGAGCTGCTTGGAGAGCGCATCGTTCGCGGCGTTCAGCGTCTGGCCCACCTCGGTGTTCTCGTGCATCTCCCAGAACTCCAGGTTGGCCGTGCTCTGCAGCACCTTGCGCACGCGCTCCTTGTCCTTCACGCCGGGCAATTCAATGGCGATGCGGCCGCTGAAGGCCTGCTTCTGGATGCTGGGCTGGCTCACGCCGAACTTGTCGATGCGGGTGCGCAGGATGCGCTCGGTGTTGCTCAGCGCGGTCTCGGCCTCGCGGCGCAGGGAGCTGATGTACGAGGCATCGTCGCCCTCGCGGTCGAACATGCCCTGGCGGTCGGGGCTGAAGAAGATGGCCGAGAGCGGCGGGCGGTTCTCGACCTTGCGGTACTCCTCGTCGAAGAGCGTCACGAAATCCTTGCTGTCGGTGCGTTGCCGCTGGCGGGCACTGGCCATGGCCTGGGTGAAGGCGGGGTCGGTGCTGCCGTCGCTGAGGTTCTCGATCAACTCCGGGATGCTCACTTCCAGTGTCACCGCCATGCCGCCGCGCAGGTCGAGACCCAGGTTGATCTCCTTCTCCTTGCACTCCCGGTAGGTGTAGCCCAGCAAGGGGTAAACCTTGTCCTCGGCGCGATCGCGCAGGAAGGCGTTCTCGAATTCCAACTCGACAGCGCTGCGGTCCTTGGTCTCGTTGCCAGGGGCCGCGAAGACCGAATCGGCCTTGGCCACGGCGTGTCCGTGCGCTTCGCGCTCCAGGCCAGAGGTGAAATAGGAGAAGGAGAGCTGGTACGCGCACGCGAGCGCCAACAGGACCGTGAAGATCCAGAGCGCGCCTCGATTCTGCATGACTGAAAGGGGGGTTCGTAAAAAGAGGCGGCAAATATAGACGGACATCCGATGCGGGAAAGGAGGCCTTTCCGCCTAGGCGTCAAGCGGAAAAAGGGCGAACGGCGCGGGGTGGAGAATGGGCATCCGCCTCCGTTGGCTGGAGCGGCGCGCAACCGAACTTCGCAGCGTCCCGTCATCCTTCCCGCGCATGAAAGCCCCCTTCCTCGCCCTCCTCTCCCTCACGCTGCTGCTTCCCATGGCGCACGGACAGTGGGACCTGCACTTCGATGGCACCGTGCCCGTGACGCGGCAGGGCGCCACTTTGGACCTCGCCTGGGCCGGAGGCCTGAACTCGGCGCAGGGGAGCGCGATCGACTTGAACGGCGATGGCCTGCAGGACCTGATCTTCTTCGACCATTCCTACTCGTTCCCCAGCGGGCACAAGATCTCCACGCTGCTGCGCACCAGCGCGAGCACCGGCACCGCGCCCTACGCCCCTACGCGCGCCTACGACAACGTGCCGCCGCTTGACCAGCTGCACGACTGGGCCTTGTTCCGCGATTACAACTGCGATGGCAAGGTGGACATCTTCTCATACACCCAAGCGGGCTTCGGGGTGTGGAAGAACGTGAGCGATGGAGATGGCCTGGCCTTCGAGCAGGTCACCAACCTGCAGTACTCGGGCTATGTGTCGCCCAGCGGCGCGGTGACCAACGCCAACCTCTTCATCTCGCAGGTTGACATGCCCGGCATCGACGACATCGACGGGGACGGGGACCTGGACATCGTGACCTTCAGCCTGCTGGGCACCTACGTGGAGTACCACAAGAACCTCAGCATCGAGACCTACGGCACCTGCGACAGCCTGAAGTTCGAGCTGCGCAACAAGTGCTGGGGCTTCTTCGCCGAGAACTTCAACAACAACTCGGTCACGCTCAATCAGCCATGCACGTTCAACGTGCCCAACCCGGAGTTCCGCCCTCAAGGCGAGACAGAGGCTGAGGATAACGATGAGGAGCGCGCCCACGCCGGCAGCACGCTCACGCCGCTCGACCTTGATGGCGACGGCGACAAGGACCTTTTCCTCGGCGACATCTCCTTCAACAACCTCGTGGGGCTCTACAACGGCGGAAGCGTGAACTACGCATTCATGATGCAGGAGGACACCCTCTTCCCCAGCTACGACCAGAGCGTGAGCATCACCGTCTTCCCTTCGGCCTTCTACCTCGATGTGGACAACGATGGCCGCCGCGACTTGGTGGTGACGCCCAATGCCAGCTCGCTATCACACGATCATCGCAGCGTGCACTACTACCGCAACGTCGGCACCGATGCCGCGCCGGTCTTCGACTTCCTGCAGGACGATCTGTTCCAGGACCGCATGCTCGAATTGGGGCTGGGCGCCATCCCGGTGGCCTTCGATGAGAACGGCGAT
>CAZFBP010000149.1:0-4390 GCA_964517255.1 uncultured Chryseobacterium sp. | reverse complement strand
TGATGGACTTGATCGTGAGCAACCACGGCTACTACCAGAGCGGCGGCAACTACGTGGGCAAGATGGCCCTGCTGCGCAACGTGGGCAGCGCTTCCAGCCCGGCCTTCGACATGGTCACCGACGATTGGCTGAACCTCTCGGCCAGCGGCATCGGCCTGAGCATGCACCCGGCCTTCGGCGACCTGGACGACGACCAGGACCTGGACATGTACATCGGCGACCTGCAAGGGCGCATGCACCACTACCGCAACATCGCCACCGGCCCGCAGGCGGCCTTCCAGCTGCAACAGGCCAACATCACCGACGCGGGCGGCGCCCAGATCGATGTGGGGCAGTTCGCCGCGCCCATCTTCCACGACCTCGATGGCGACGACCTGATCGACCTGATCGTGGGTGAGCGCAATGGAAACGTGAACCACTACCGCAACACCGGCAGCGCAGCAGCCCCGCAATGGACGCTGATCACGGAGAACCTCGGCGGCGTGAGCACGGTGGAATGGATCAACGTGACGGGCCACGCCGTGCCAGCCATCTACGTGAACGACCAAGGCCAGCGCGAGATGCTCCTGGGCTCGGAGTGCGGCGGCATTTACCGCTACACCGGCATCGAAGGCAACATCGGCGGAACGTGGACCCGCGCCGATACCGCTTGGCGAGGGTTAGACGATGGCGCGCGCACGGCGCTCTGCCTGCACGACTTCACCGGCGATGGCCAGCTGGACCTGGTGCTGGGCAACTACCGCGGCGGCCTGAGCTTCTGGCGCAGCGACGAGCTCACCACCGTGGCCGGCGTCACGCACGCCTCAGCGCCGTTCCGCATGTTGCCCAACCCGGCCACGGACCAGGTAGAGCTGGTGCTGGAGTCGTTCACCCACAATTGCGTGTGGGTGCTGCGCGATGCGCTGGGCCACGAAGTGCTGCGCGAACGCGTGCGCACGGAACGCACGGCGATCAACCTCAGTGGCCTCGCTGATGGAATCTACCTGGTGCGGCTCGAAGGCGCCCGCACCACCAAGGCGCAACGACTGGCCATCGTGCGCTAAGAGCCAGTCAGGAACGGACGAGGGCGCCAAGGCGCCCTCGCTTCTTCCATGCGTGCCGCCGATCAGGCCGTGACGTTCGTGTTCATCTTGTCCAGCACGTCCATCACCTCCTTCACGGACTTGGCGCTGGCGTGGCAGAGTTCCATCTCCTCCTTGTTCAGCTTCAGCTCGATGATGCGCTCCACGCCATTGCGGCCCAGGATCACGGGCGCGCCCAGGTAGATATCCTTCAGGCCGTACTCGCCTTGCAGCCACACGCAGCACGGGAACACGCGCTTCTGGTCGCGCACGATGGCCTCCACCATTTGCGCGGCAGCGGTGCCCGGCGCGTACCAGGCCGATGTGCCCAGCAGGTTCACGATCTCGCCGCCGCCCTTCTTGGTGCGGTCCACGATCGCATCGAGCTTCTCTTTGGAGATGAGCTCCGTGACGGGGATGCCGCCGACTGTGGTGTAACGCGGCAGGGGCACCATGGTGTCGCCATGACCGCCCATGAGCACGGCCTGGATGTCCTTGGGGCTCACGGTGAGCTCGGTGGCCAGGAAGGCGCGGTAGCGCGCGGTATCGAGGATGCCCGCCATGCCGAACACCTTGCTGCTGGGGAGCTTGCTGGTGATGTAGGCGCAATAGGTCATCACATCGAGCGGGTTGCTCACCACGATCACGATCGCGTTGGGCGAGTGCTTCACCACGTTCTCCGTCACGCTCTTCACGATGGCGGCATTGGTGGCGATGAGGTCGTCGCGGCTCATGCCCGGCTTGCGCGGAAGGCCGCTGGTGATCACTACCACGTCGCTATGGGCGGTCTTCGCGTAATCGTTGGTGCTGCCGATCACGCGCGAATCGAACAGGTTGATCGGCGCGGTCTGCCAGATGTCCAGGGCCTTGCCTTCGGCGACGCCTTCCTTGATATCGAGCAGCACCACTTCATTGGCCAGCTCCCAACGGGCCACGGCATCAGCGCAAGTGGCGCCCACATTGCCGGCTCCTACAACTGTGACTTTCATCCTGAACGTGCGGGGGTTAGAAGGTTATTGAACGACGGTCCTTGGCCGTGCGGGGGCGAATGTAGGTGAAGCGCCCAGCCTCCGAATCTGGCACTTGTCAGCAATGGTTGATGAACATGTTCAGTGAGTTGATGGGCCACGAGGCATCCTTCATCGTCTGGCGCCGTCTTGCACTCGATGCCTACCTTGTCGGCTCCTATCAAGGCCATGCCGTTAGCCACGGACCGGATCGCGCCCAAGCTCACGCTCTCGTGGGTGAACACCGATGCGCAGCAAGCGGTGTTCAGCGAATTGGTGGATGGCTGCCTCAAGGGCGAGCGTCGCTCGCAGCAGCGGGTTTACGAGCTCTTCTACGGCAAGATGATGGCCGTGTGCATGCGGTACACGAAGAACACCGACCAGGCCAAGGACATCCTCCAGGACGGCTTCATCAAGGTGTTCCGCAGCATGGAGTCCTACAACCGCGCCGGCTCCTTCGAGGGGTGGATCCGGCGGATCGTGGTGAACACCGCCATCGACCATTTCCGCCGCAGCAAGCACAGCTACCTGCTGCTGGGCGAAGAGCGCAGCATCGAGGATTTCAAGGACCAGGACGAAGAGGACACGTTGGCCGATGAGGCCGGTGACGACCTGCCGGACCTGAAGCCCGCCGACGTGATCAACGCCATGCAGAAGCTCACCCCGGCCTACCGCACGGTCTTCAACCTGTACGTCTTCGAGGAGATGACCCACAAGGAGATCGCCGATGCGCTCAGCATCAACGTGGGCACCAGCAAGAGCAATCTGGCCAAGGCCAAGAACAACCTGAAGAGACTACTCCGGCAGGAGAACAAGATCAATTAGACCAAATGGAGAACCGTATCCCCAACGACGCTTTCGAGCAGGCTCTGCGCCAGAGCCTCGACGGATTCGAGGTGCCGTACAATTCGGCCGACTGGGCCCAAATGGAGCGCGCGCTCGACAAGTCGGCCGCGAAGCAGGGCCGTTGGTCCGTGGGCCTGCTCGCTCTGCTCTTCGGCGGCAGCGTGGCCTTGAGCACGACGTTGTACTACATGGTCACCGGGGCCGGCGCTGGCGAGGTGGCCGTGGCGCAGCCTGCCGCAGCCTTGAGCATCGACGAGAACGCTCCGCTTCAGCCCGATATCACCATGGAAGCGCCAGGCTCCGAGGCGCAGGCTCCTTTGGAATCATTGAAGCTCGATTCGCCCCGCGCACCCAGCACAGCGGGTGAGCTTCGGTCAGAGACGCATCGCCCGTCTTCCGAGCCTGAAGAACCTGCCATGGCAGCTCTACTGACTCCGGCGGCTCAGGGGGCCAACGCCCCAGCCAGCAATGAAGTGAGCATCAAGCCGAGCATTACCGAGGGCTGTCCCGGAACTTCCGTGGAATTCGAAGTGACCAACCTGCCTGCTCCGGGCACCCAGATGCTCTGGAACTTCGGCGATGGCAGCTTCAGCACCGGACCCAATCCCAAGCACGCTTATCACAAGGCCGGCCGTTATGAAGTGACCCTCTCGATGAGCTCCGGTACGGGCGGAACCATTTTCAACAAACCGGTCTCCGATGTGATTGTGATTCACGAGCGGCCCGAGGCGGCGTTCAACCCCATGCCGCAGGAGTACCTGGATCGCGTGCCCTCGGTGCATTTCGAGAACAAGAGCCTCAAAGGCACCACCTACTTCTGGGACTTCGGCGATGGGCAGTCCTCCTCCCTGCAGGTGCCCACCCATGTGTACAAGAACAGAGGGGATTACACGGTTAGCCTTGTGGTTACCAACGCCATTGGCTGCACCGACCGCACCGAGCGCATGGTCCGCATCAAAGAGGACTATAACCTGCTGGCGGCCCCGGCCTTCTCGCCCAACGGCGACGGCGTGGAGGAGACCTTCATCCCCGAAGCGCTCAAGAACCTGAACCGCCGTTTCCGCATGACCGTGCATGACCCCACCACCGGGGCCTTGGTGTATGAGACCAGCGACGTGAAGCGCCCATGGAACGGCCGGGTGAACGGCACCGGCGCGCCTTGCACCTCGGGAGACTATGTCTGGATGGTGGAGATGAAGGACGGCGAGGCGCTGGGCGGCACTTACAACGGCACGGTGAGCTTGTTGCGCTAGGGTTCATAATTGAGACGGAGACCCAGGCCCCGGCCCAGCAGGCCGGGGCCTATTTTTGAGGCCGGGCAACCATTGCGGGCGCCACGTCATCACTAGCACCAGAGAACCTGCTCGCCGCACCCATAGGTCATGCGAATCATCCACAGCCTTCGTGCCTTCCTTCTCATCGCTGCTTCAGCTGCGTTGATTGGGCCCCTGAGCGCCCAACAGTACAGCATCACCG
>CAZFBP010000148.1:0-7935 GCA_964517255.1 uncultured Chryseobacterium sp. | reverse complement strand
ACTTCCGCGCCACGGGCATCAACGGCACCATCCGCCTGAAGGACCGCGTGCTGCGCGCATCGCCCATCACCTTCAGCACCGCCGAGGGCGCCGTGCTCGGCAGCCTGGAGCTGGATGCGCGCGGCGGTGAGGGTGCGGCATTCTATCCGCTCGCCATCGATGCGCAGGTGACGGCCATCGACGTGAAGGCCTTCTTCCGCGAATTCCAGGATTTCGGGCAGGAATTCATTGGTCACCGGCACCTCAGCGGCACCGCCCGCGCCAGCATCGCCTTCCGCGCGCCGCTATCGCCCGGCATGAAACTCGATCGCGACCGCATCGCCTGCACCATCGACATCGCGGTGGACAACGGCGCGATCAAGGAGCAGGCGCATTTGCTAGCGGTCGCCGACCACCTGCGCAAGAACAAGCTCGTAGCCCCCTTCGTGGACACGGATGAGCTGCGGAAGAGATTGACCGAGATCCGCTTCGCCAAGCTCGAGAACCGCATCGAGATCCGCGACGGCGCCGTGCACGTGCCGTTGATGGACGTGCGCAGCAACGCCCTCGACATCGAGATGGCCGGCACGCACTGGTTCGACGACCGCATCGATCACCACCTCAACTTCCGCCTCAGCGACCTCTTCCGCCTCGGCAAGCCCGCCAAGGACGAGTTCGGCCCCATCGCCGACGACGGCACCGGCATGCGCGTATTCCTGCGCATGCGCGGCACGGCGAAGCAGCCCATCTTCGAGAACGATGGCGCCATGGCCGCCACCAAGCGCCGCGCGCAATTCCAGCAGGAGAAGCAGGAGCTGCGCGCCATCCTGCGCGAGGATCTCCTGGGCAAGAAGCCGGAAGGCCAGTTAGCGCAGAAGCAGCCCGAGAACACCCAAGGCCGCATCACCATCGAGCCGGATAGTTCTGCTGCTCCTGCGCTCGTTCAAGAGAAGCCGCGCAAAGGCATCGACCGCCTCTTCAAGGACGACAAGAAGGAGAAGGACGAAGGCGGAAAGGTGACGGTGGAGGAGTGAGCACCGCCAACGGCGACTCTCCTCAACCCTCAACAGGCCGCGATGGGTGCGCCGGGCCAACCCCCAACACCGCAACCTTCCCGCATTCCCCCGACCTTCACGCCGTGGACCTCTACTCCCGCAAGCAACGCTGGAAACTCGTGCTGGCCGCCGTGGCCATGCTGCTGGTGGGCGCATCGCTGTGGTACAGCAACCGCATTGTCGATGACATCCGCGCCGAGGAACGGCGGAAAGTGAAGCTCTGGGCCGAAGCCGTGCAGAACCGCGCCGAACTGGTGAACTACACGGAGCGCTTGTTCGAGCGATTGCGCGAAGAGGAGCGCAAGAAGGTGCAGCTCTTCGCCGACGCCATGCAGCGCCTGGGCCGTGCAGATGACACGGACTTCTCCTTTTACCTGCGCGTGGTGCAGGACAACACCACCGTGCCCGTGGTGATCGTGGATGCGAATCGCGAGGTGAAATTCCACCGCAACCTCGACAGCACCATCGTGAACCATCCGGAGCGCTTGCGCGCTGAGGTGGACAGCATGGCCACGATGCACCCCGCCATCGAGATCGCCGTTCACGGCAACCAGAAGCAGTTCCTCTACTACAGCGATAGCAAGGTCTTCACAGAGCTGCAGGAGGTGATGGAGGGGATCATCCGATCCTTCATCTCCGAGACGGTGATGAGCACCGCCAGCGTGCCGTTGATCTACACCGACAGCACGCGCACCCGCATCCTGGAGACCGCTAACATCGAAGAAGAACTGCTCGCTGATACCGCCGCGCTGCTCGCGCGCACCGCGGCCATGGCGCAGGCGAATGCAGCCATCGCCATCGACCTTCCGGGCAAGGGGCGCAACTTCATCTTCTACGAGGAGACGGTCGTGATCCGGCAGCTGCGCTACTTCCCCTACGTGCAGCTCGCCATCCTCGCGCTCTTCCTGCTGGTGGCCTACGCGCTCTTCAGCGTGTTCCGCAACGCCGAGCAGAACCAGGTGTGGGTGGGCATGGCCAAGGAGACGGCGCACCAATTGGGCACGCCGCTCAGCTCGCTCATGGCCTGGATCGAATTGCTCAAGGACCAAGGCACGGATCCAGCAGCCATCACCGAGATGCGCAAGGATGTGGACCGCCTGGAGGTGATCACCGAGCGCTTCTCCAAGATCGGCTCAGCGCCCGACCTCGCGCCAGAGAAGCTTTACCACACGCTGCGCGCCACCGTGCTCTATCTGCGTCCGCGTTTGCCTGCCCGCGCGCGCATCGAGGTGAGCACGCCCGCCGACACCGAGCTGCAAGTGCCGCTGAACCGTCCGCTCTTCAGCTGGGTGCTGGAGAACCTGATTCGCAACGCCATCGATGCCATGGAAGGCGAAGGGGCCATCACCATCGAGATCATCACCGAGGGCGACCATGTGCATGTGGATGTGACCGACACGGGCAAGGGCATTCCGGCCGCGCAGCACAAGACCGTGTTCCAGCCCGGCTTCACCACCAAGAAGCGCGGCTGGGGCCTCGGCCTCTCGCTCACCAAGCGGATCATCGAGCAATACCACGGAGGCAAGATCTTCGTGAAGAAGAGCGCGCCAGGGAAAGGGACGACGTTCAGGATAAGCTTGAAGGGGTAGGAGCAGGAGGCAGGGGCAAGAGCAGGAGGCAGGGGCAGGGGGCAAGGGCAAGAGACAGGAGTTGGAGCAGAGGCGGGAGTGAGCACTTAAGGCAAGACTTCTTCGGTGAATGAGGTTCGGTAGATTTCGGAAAACCCCGAACCCATGGCTGGCTACGAGGATATGTCCGTGTACAAGAAGGCCTTTCGAATGGCAACGATGGTGTTCCAGCTGAGCAAGCGATTCCCGAAGGAGGAGAAATACTCACTGACCGACCAGGTTCGCCGTGCTTCACGCGCGGTTTCAGGCCTGTATGCTGAAGGTTATCGCAAGCGGCGTTATCCTGCGCACTTCGTTCTGCGCATGACCGATGCCGACGGCGAGAACACGGAGACGCAGGTGTGGCTGGCGCATGCGGTAGCGTGCGAGTATGTCACCGCTGAAGACATCAAACCGATCCGAGCTCTCTCCGATGAGATAGGTCGCATGCTCGGCGACATGATCCTACACCCTGAACGCTATTGCAAGCCGAAGTAGGCTCCTTGCACCTGCCCCTGCCTACTGCGCCTCTCATGGCCGGCATCTACCTCCATATCCCTTTCTGCAAGCGTGCGTGCACGTACTGCGATTTCCACTTCAGCACCTCGGCGAAGGGACGCGAAGCATTGCTCGATGCTGTGGTGAAGGAGCTCCTTCTTCGCTCTCAAGAGATCGGCGATGCGCTCGTGAGCACCATCTACTTCGGTGGAGGCACGCCCAGCTTATTGGCGCCTGCGCGCATCGCTTCGTTCATTCAACTCTCTCGCGATCTCTTCCGTGTGCAACGTGATGCGGAAGTGACCCTGGAGGCGAACCCGGATGACATCACTGCTGAGCGTTTGGAGCAATGGAAGTCGATGGGCATCACGCGCCTGAGCCTCGGCACGCAGAGCTTCCGCGCCGACCGATTGACGTGGATGGGCCGCGCGCACAATGCCGAGCAAGCATTGAAGAGCATCGGGCTCATCGCGAAAGCAGGATTCGCCTCTTGGACCATCGATCTGATCTACGGCTTGCCGCAAATGACCTTGGCGGAATGGGAAGAACAGCTCACCATTGCCCTCGATCATGGCATGCCGCACCTGAGCGCCTATTGCCTTACGGTGGAACCGAAGACGGCGCTCGCGCACCAAGTGAAGAAGTCGATCGTGTGCATGCCGGGCGATGCGGACCAGAGCGCGCAGTTCGATCGGCTGATGGAGCGTATGGAGGCCGCAGGCTTGGAGCACTACGAGATCAGCAACTTCGGCCTGTCCGGCCACCATTCGCGGCACAACAGCAGCTATTGGGAGGGCGTGCCCTACCTCGGCGTCGGTCCTTCGGCGCATTCATTCGACGGCAGCAAGCGCCGCTGGAATGTGGCCAACAACGCGCGCTACGTGCAGGGGGTGGTTGAAGGTGCACGGTACTGGGACGAGGAGTCGCTCACGCCCGCGCAGCGCACCAACGAGCGGCTGCTCACCGGCTTGCGCACCAGCAAGGGTGTTGAGCTGGCCCGTCTGGAATTGGATGTGATAGGTCATCAACGCAGGGCCGTTGAGCGATGGTCCTCGACAGGCCATCTGATACATGGCGATGGGCGGTTAGTTTTGACCAGAGCGGGCAGGCACTTCGCGGACCGCATCGCGAGCGACCTTTTCGTTACCGACGATGATCGCTGAGATCACCCACCGTGGCCGCACCATCAAGGTGGACCTGTCGAAGCCGCAGGACCTCTCGCTGCCGCTCAGCGAGAATGGGCCGCGGGCCTGGTACGTGGGTCCGATGCTGATCGAGCCGGTGCGCTCACGCGATGAGGCAGGCGTGGAGAAGATCTATGCCGTGAAGGACGGCGCGCCGGTGAATTTCCGCAACGTGTCCTTCAATCCGCATGGGCACGGCACGCACACCGAAAGCGTGGGGCACATCAGTCCGGAGATCCACCCGGTGGGCAACCTGCTGAAGCGCTATTTCTTCTTCGCGCAAGTGGTGAGCGTGCGGCCCGAGACGCGCCGGGCGCCCGATCAGCGCGAGGACCGCGTGATCACCCTGGAGCAGCTGCGCCATTCAGTGAATGAGCGCCCGCCCGAAGCGCTGGTGCTGCGCACGCTGCCAAACGACGAAGCGGCTGGCGCGCGTCAATGGAGCGGCAGCAACCCGTGCTACCTGCAGAGCACGGCGTGCGCTTGGCTGCGCAGCATCGGCGTGAAGCACTTGTTGCTGGACCTTCCCAGCGTGGACCGCGAAGAGGATGGCGGCGTGCTGGCCGCGCACCACGCCTTCTGGGATTTCCCGGCCACCATCGACCTGGAGCGCACGATCACCGAGATGATCCATGTGCCGAGCGAAGTGCCCGATGGCGACTACTTGCTCGAGCTTCAATTGCCGCACCTGATCAACGATGCCGCGCCGAGCCGTCCGGTGCTGTACGCGGTGCTGCCATGACCGCCGCCGACCTTCAGGCGTATGGTGAGAAGAAGCCCGGCGTGAGCTGGGATATGCCCTTCGGCCCCGATGTCCTCGTGTTCCGCGTGGCGGGCAAGATCTTCATGCTCGCGCCGTTGGATGAGCCGGGCACCATCAACCTGAAGTGCGATCCGGAGCGCGCCATCGAATTGCGTGAGCGCTACGAGGGCATCGTTCCGGGCTACCACATGAACAAGCAGCACTGGAACACGGTGGACGTGACGGGCTCCGTGCCGCACAAGCTGTTGATGGAGTTGATCGATCACAGCTATGAGCTCGTGCTTGCGAGTTTGCCAAGGAAAGTGCAGGCTCAGTTGAAGGTTGGAGGTTGATGCTGGTTGAGGGTTGGAGCCAGCCCACAACCTGTGGCTTAGGCGCGTGCGTTGGCAGCAACATTCAACCCCCAACCGTCTTTCAGTTCAACCTTCAACCCCCAACGCACCGATACCTTCGCCCGCGCCATGCCCTTCAACCCCCGCCGCAGCAGCCGCATCGTGCTGGGCTACTTCTTCAGGGGCCTGCTCTTGCTTGTTCCGATCACTGTGATCGTATGGGCGGTTTGGCGCGTGCTCGCCTTCCTCGACGGGATCATCCCCATCGAGATCCCGGGCCTGGGAATCCTCACGCTATTGGCCATCATCACGATCGTGGGCTGGCTGGGCAGCACGATCTTCTTCCAGCCACTGGCAGAGATCGGCGACGAGGTGCTGCAGAAGGTGCCTGTGATCAAGACCATGTACGGCGCGCTCAAGGACATGATGGAGGCGCTGGTGGGCAGCAAGCGCAAATTCGATCGGCCGGTGCTGGTGAAACTCGGCGCTTTGGAAGCGGAGCGGCTCGGCTTCATCACGCAAGAGGACCTCGAGCATTTAGGGATCGGCCCGGAGAAGGTGGCCGTGTACATGCCGCACTCCTTCGCGTGGAGCGGCAACGTCTTCATAGTGCCGCGCACCAATGTGCGTCCGTTGGATGCGAATCCCGCTGATGTGATGAAGTTCGCCGTGAGCGGCGGCGTGTCGAAGGTGGATGATGAGTGAACGGCACGGCCATTGACAACGCGCGCCACCATGCGGAATCCCCTGCTCCTGATACTCGCTCTTGCCACCGTGGGCGCGCGCGCGCAATCGAGCGTGCAAGTGGCCTCATTCTCCTTCAGTTCCGGCATCCATCCCACCCTCAGCTTCCAATTCGAGGGCACTGATGCGAAGTACGTGGAGTCGTGGTGGAAGGACGAGCTCAAGCGGGTGAGCCAGGACGTGAGCAACAAGAAGGAAGTCGTGGGCGCTGCCGCCTTACTGCCGCAGATCTCCCCTGACACCGTGCGCGTGCTGGTGAAGGCCGAGCAGCGCAAGGGCATGCCCTTCGCGATGGCGCACGTGGCCATCCTCACGCGCGACGGCTGGGTGGGCCCTGCCAGCAACGCGCAGGTGTTCGAGGGCGCCAAGACCTACGTGCAGCAGCAGAGCACTTTGCTCCGAAGGCAGCTCGCCCAGCAAGAGCTCACCCAGGGTGAGAGAGGGCTGGTCAGGCTGAACGGCGAGCTCAATAATCTGAAGCGTGAGAAGGAACGCGCCGAGGCGGGCATCGAGAAGGCGAAGCAACGTTCAGCCGAAGCGGTGCAGGAGCAGGAGCGGCTGGCGAAGGAGCAGGATGAGCTGGCCTTGAAGGTGGCCGAGCAGCGGAAGGACAATGCCGAGGAGACAAGCGCCGAGGGCGAGAAGGCCCTTGCCGATCTCCTGAAACAGGAAGCGCGGCTGCAGGACAAGCGGCGCAAGGCTGGCGAGGACGAAGTGAACCAGAAGAAGAAGTCGGAAGAACTGGTGTGGGAGGTGAAGCAGAACGAGGAAGCGCAGGTGCGCAAGGCGGCTGAGGTCGCACGCCAGGAGCAGCTGGTGAAGCAGCTGCGCGAGAAGCTGGAAGCCATCCGCTGAGCGCCTCTTCTACCTTGGCGCGCCTCCCGCGCGGGCGGGTTGAGGACCGATGCGCAGCCGAACCCAAGCCCTTTGGCTCCTGCACTTCACGGTCTTCCTCTGGGGCTTCACGGGCATCCTCGGCAAACTCATCCAACAGGGCACGCTGCACTTGGTGTACACGCGCACCATCATCGCGGCGCTCGGGCTTGCAGTGGCGGCGGTGATCATGAAGCGCTCGCTCTCCTGGCGCACGCCGAAGCTGGGCATCTACCTGCTCACCGGCCTCATCATCACCGGTCATTGGATAACATTCTACGGGGCCATCAAGATCAGCACGGCCAGCATCGCAGCCGCCTGCTTGAGCACGAGCACGGTGTTCACGGCGCTGATGGAGCCGATCTGGTTCAAGCGCAAGGTGCGCGGGTATGAAGTGGTGCTCGGCCTGATCGTGATCGCGGCGCTGCTGCTGATCTTCGGATTGGAGACCGATCACCGCTGGGGCATCGTCGTAGGCGTGCTCAGCGCGCTGCTCAGCGCCTGGTTCAACATCATCAACGCGGTGCTGGTGCACAAGGATGATCCCGTGCGCATCAGCTTCTACGAGATCGCGAGCGTGGCGGGCTTCATGTTCCTCATCCTCCTCGCCGTCCCATTCATTCAAGGTCTCGGGATCGCTGGGCTCGATGGAGCGTTGGCCGATCAAGGCGGATTGCCGCCACCGCTCTGGGAGCTGCCCACCAGCGACATCGTCTATCACCTGTTGCTCGGATTGGTTTGCACTTCCCTGCCCTTCGTCACGGGCATCCTTGTCATGCGCAAGCTCTCGGCCTTCACCGTAATGCTCACCGTGAATCTGGAACCGGTGTACACCATTCTGATCGCGCTGTTGATCTGGGGCGCTGAGGAGAAGCTGCGCACGGGCTCCTACCTCGGCAT
>CAZFBP010000147.1:0-7972 GCA_964517255.1 uncultured Chryseobacterium sp. | reverse complement strand
GACCTGCCCTACCAGCTGCTACCCGCCTCTTTCTTCGGCGGACCGGAAGGCGTGTACCGCGAGATCCAGTTCGGGACGCCGAACAACATCACGCTGAACGTGCAGGCCCAACTGCCACTGGTGGATGTGGGCAGCTGGGAGGGCATCCACGTGGCGCGCGAGGCGGAGCGAATGGCCGGCATGCAACGCGAACGGAGCCGCGAAGAGGTGGTACTGGAACTGAGCAACGCCTACTACAACGCCCAGGTGCTGCAGGCACGGCGCACCTTTCTGGATAGCAACCTGCTGAGCACCGAGGCGATGCTGCGCAACGTGGAACTGCTCCACGCGCAGCTGCTGGCCCGCGGCACCGATGTGGACCGCCTGCGCTTGCAGCGCGACCAGCTGCGCACCCAACGGGAGCGCGTGGTGGCTCAACACGAACAGGTGCTGGACCTGCTGCGCCTGATGATGGGCCTTCCGCCGGATGCCCCGTTGGCCACCGAGCCCGCATTCGCACCCGTGCAACAAACACAAGCCACGCCGAAGGCCACCGCCGGCCTGCGGATCGCCGAGCAGGGTGTGCTGCTGCGCCAAGCGGAGATCCGTCTGTTGAAGCGCTCCCGTCTGCCTTCGCTCCATGGGTACGGGCTGTATGGCAACACGGGCTTTGGACCCATTGGCAGCGAGAGCCGCTACGACCTCTATCCGGTGAGCTACTTCGGGGCCACCCTCCAGGTGCCGCTGTTCAATGGCACGGTGATCACCCAGAAGGTGCGGCAGAAGGAGTTGGAACTGGAGCGGGCGGGTCTGCTGCGCGATGCCGTGGCCGACCGCGAAGGCTTGGAGCAGCGACGCGCCACCCGTGATGAGGCCCTTGCCCTGCGAACGCTCTCCGATGCGGAGGCCCAGTTGGCACTCGCCGAACGCATCCGCCGCAGCACCTTGCTGCAACACACCGAGGGCCTCGCGACCCTCACTGACCTGGTGCTGGCCGACCAGGCCGTGCGTGAAGGCCAACAGCTGTACATCGATGCCTTGGTGCAACTGCGCAAGGCCCACCTGGAACTGGCGCGCCTCAATGGCACGCTGCTGAACGAACGCCCATGAAACGCTGGATGCTCTGGACCGGGTTGGCCGTCCTGCTGGCCCTCACTGTGGTGAAGCTGGTGATGAACAAACGCACCGTGGAGGAGCGCGTGTACCGCCACGACAAGAACGCCCCTGTGCATGTGACCGTGGAAGCCGCGCTGCTGGGTGGCATGGGACAAGGGCCACGCTTCGGTGGGACCGTGGTGCCCCTGCGCGAAGGCCGCGTGATGGCCGAGGTGCCCGGACGCGTGCTGCGCGTGGCCGTGCGCGAAGGCCAGCAGGTGCGCCAAGGCGACCTCATCGCACAGCTCGATGGCGAACTGCTGCGCCTGCAGCAGGAGTCCGCGCAGGTGCAGGTGGCGGCATTGGAGAAGGACCAGGCCCGCTACCGGGTGCTCGCCGCCGCCGATGCGGTGCAGGGCATCCAACTGGAACGCACCGAACAGGCCCTGCAGACCGCCCGCATCCAACTGGCCAACATCACCGAACAACTGAGCCGCACCACCATCCGTGCGCCATTTGATGGCGAGGTGACACAACTGTTGGCGGAGGAGGGCACCGTGGTAGGGCCCTCCATGCCGGTGGCCATGCTCAGCGATCCGCGCGAACTGGAGGTGCTACTGCAGGTGAGCGAGGTGGATGTGGCGCGCTTCCAACAAGGCCTGTCCGTACAAGTGACGCTGGGCGATCTGGCCGACCCCCTGAAGGGCACCGTGCACAACATCGGCCGCCGCGGCGATGTGGCCAACCGCTTCCCCGTGCGCGTCGAACTGGCCACCGACCCGCGCATCGTGGCCGGTCTGTCCGCCACGGTGGAACTGCCTTCCGGCACCGCCGCCGACCAGGTGACCATTGCGGCGCGCGCTCTGCTGGGCTCCGCCATTGCGCCCGAGGTGTACCTGGTGCGCGATAGCGTGGCGCGGCGCACACCCATCGTCACCGCAGCGGCCGATTACGGCAGGCTGGCCGTGGTGCAGGGCCTGAAAGCCGGCGAGCTGGTGGTGACCAGCGGGGCCGTGAGCCTGCGCGACGGCGCCCGTGTCACCTACCGTTGAACCACGTACATCCCCAACGGCCATGAACCTCACCCGTATCGCCATCGAGCGGCCCTCGCTCATCATCGTGCTCTTCGGCGTGCTCTTCCTCGGCGGCATCGTGGCCTACCGCGGGCTGGGCGTGGAGATGATGCCCGACTTCAGCCAGCCCGTCATCACCATCCGCACCATGTACCCCGGCGCCGCGCCGGAAGAGGTGGCCAACAGCGTGACACGGCCCGTGGAAGATGCCCTCAGTGCGCTGGAACGCGTGGACTTCATCAGCAGCCGCTCCCTGGCCAACGCCTCCATCGTCATCGTCAACTTCAAGTACGGCGCCGACCTGGACCTGGCCATGCAGGACGCCCAGCGCCGCATCGACAACATCCGGCAGGACCTGCCCGAGGGCCTGCAGCCACCGGTGATGTCCAAGGTGTCGCCGAACGACCTGCCCATCATGAGCCTCAGCGCGCTCAGCGACCGGCCCGCACCGGAGTTCCACCAGCACCTGGTGGACCACCTGCTGCCCCGCATCCAGCAGCTGAAGGGCGTGGCGGAGATCACCCTGCTGGGCGGTGAGCAGCGCGAGGTGCAGGTGAAGGTGGACCAGGAACGCCTGCTCCAGCACCGCGCATCTCTGTCGCAGGTGAGCGAGGCCATCCTGCGCGCCGGCCGCGAGGTGCCCGCAGGCCCCGTGCGCAACGCCGATGGCCAGCTCACCGTGAAGCTCGCCGGCAAGCTGCACACCGTGCAGGACGTGGAAGAGGTGGTGGTGGCCATGCCCGCACCCGGCTCCGTGGTGCGCGTGAAGGATGTGGCGCATGTGGTGGACGGCGTGGCCGACCCCAGCTCCGTGAGCCGCTACAACGGCCGCGAGGGCATCGGCCTGCTCATCAAGAAACAGGGCGATGCGAACGCCGTGGACATGAGCGCCGCCGTGCGTGCGGAGCTGTCCCGCATCGAAGTCGAAGAGGCCGCGCAGCACACGCGCTTCATCATCGCCTCGGACAGTACCGACACCACCCTGGAAGCCGTGAACGCCGTGCTCTTCGACCTGGGCCTGGCCATCGTGCTCGTCAGTATCGTCATGCTCCTCTTCCTCCGCAGCCTGCGCAACTCGCTCATCGTGCTGGTGGCCATCCCCGCCTCGCTCGTCAGCGCCTTCGTGGCCATGGGCCTCTTCGGCTACACGCTGAACCTGATGACCCTGCTAGCCATGTCGCTCATCATCGGGATCCTGGTGGACGACAGCATCGTGATCCTGGAGAACATCCAACGCTACCTGGACAAAGGCATGGACAAGCGCGAAGCGGCCCTCACCGGCCGCGCGGAGATCGGCTTCTCGGCCCTGTCCATCACCTTGGTGGACGTGGTGGTCTTCCTCCCCATCATCTTCGTGCAGGTCTTCGTGGCCGACCTGCTCAAGCAGTTCAGCGTGGTGGTGGTCGTCTCCACCCTCATGAGCCTCTTCGTCAGCTTCACGCTCACCCCCTGGCTCGCCTCCCGCATCGGTCAGCGTGAGGACCTGCAGCCCACCACCGCCTGGGCCCGTGGGCTGCTCCGCTTCGAGCATGCGCTGGACCGCCTCAACGATTGGTATGCCCGGCAATTGCGCTGGGTGCTGGCCCACCGCGCCGCCTTCCTCGGCATCGTGCTGCTGCTCTTCGCCGCCACCGGCGCGGTGCTCAAGCAGGGCATCATGACCAAGGAGCTCATCGCCACCGGCGACCAGGGCATGTTCCGCCTGACCTTGGAGTACGACAAGCAGGTGCCCCTGCAGGAGAACAACCTGCGCACCCGCGACCTGGAGACGCACCTGCTGCAGCGGCCCGAGGTGGCCAACGTGTTCAGCAACGTGGGCGGCCCCAGCACCGGCATCGGCAGCATGGGCGTGGGCGCCGAGTACCGCTCGGAGCTCACCATCGACCTGGTGCCCAAGGAGGCCCGCGATGGCCAGAGCACCGAGGCCACCATGATGGCCCTGCGCGCCGACCTGCTGCACCACTTCCCCGGCGTGGACATCACGATGGCCACCATCGGTCTGGTGCCCCGCAGCGCACCGGTGGAGATCACCCTGAGCGGTGCGGACCGCGACGAGGTGATGCGCACGGCACAGGTACTGAAGGACACCCTGGCCGGCATTCCCGGCGCCAACAACGTGCGCCTGAGCATCGAGAGCGGCGCGCCCGAACTGCAGGTGCATCTGGACCGCGACCGCATGGCGCGCTTGGGCCTCAGCACCGCCGCCGTGGGTGCCACCCTGCGCAACGCCCTCGCCGGCAACGACGATGCACGCCTGTTCGAAGCGGGCACCGAGTACCCCATCCGCATCCGCGTGGACGACATCCAGCGTCGCGATGCGCAGGACATGGAGCGCCTGCTCTTCACCAACGCGGCCGGCATGCCCGTGCGCCTGGCCCAGTTCGCCGCCGTGGAACGCCACGAGCCGCCCGCCCTGGTGGAACGCTTGGACCGCATGAGCGCCGTGACCCTCACCGCCGATGCCCTGGGCCGCGGCTCGGGAAGCGTGGCCGATGATGTGGTGGCCTACCTGCGCAACAACCCCCTGCCCGCCGGCGTGCGCCTTACCTGGGGCAGCGACGTGAAGCGGCAGAACGACAGCTTCGGCGCACTGGGCGGCGCACTGCTCATCTCCTTCATCCTCGTTTACCTGGTGATGGTGGCGCTGTACGACAGCTTCCTCTACCCCTTCGTGGTGCTCTTCAGCATCCCGGTGGCGGTGATCGGCGCCTTCCTCGCGCTCAACCTCAGCCTCTCCTCGCTCAGCCTCTTCACACTGCTGGGCCTCATCATGCTGCTGGGCCTGGTGGCCAAGAACGCCATCCTCATCGTGGACCGCACCAACCAGCTGAAGACCGAGGGCATGCACTATGTGGAAGCCTTGGTGGAAGCCGGCCGCACCCGCCTGCGCCCCATCCTCATGACCACCATCGCCATGGTCTTCGGCATGCTGCCCATCGCCCTGGCCACCGGCACCGGCAGCGAATGGAAGAACGGCCTGGCCTGGGTGATCATCGGCGGCCTCACCAGTTCCATGCTGCTCACCGTGTACCTGGTGCCGGTGATGTACCACCTGTTGGAAGGCGCCAAGGAGCGCGTGACCGGCTGGTGGGGGCGCCGGGACCGGACCATGGGCCAACCCGCTGGTGACGCCGCTACGGGCGCCACCGCTGCATGACCCGTTCTGGGCCACAGTGCACCCACTGAACATCACAGGCCATCAACGTCCCGCTCACCGGATTGCTGGAACGCGCGCGCAACTGGTCGCCGAAGGAGCGGATCATCACCGTGGGTGCGAAAGGCGGCGATAGAAGCGCGCAAGCCGCGCAGGTGTTTCGAGACATCGGCTTCGGACGGACGTGGTGGTTGCGCGGCGTGACGACAGGATGGACATGAGCGAACCACCTATGGCTTCGCCGGCACCAGTAATAGCAAGCGCTCCTTCCTTACTGGCGGCGACCAAATGAGGCCGAATCGCTCCGCGTATTTTTCCAAGGGCTCCATGCCCATGGCCGCACGACGCTCGTTCACGTGCTCTTCCTCAATCAACAGCTTCACGAACGGCTTGCCATCGGTCCATCCGATCTGCGAGCCGTAGATCTGCGGTCGTCCGTGGTTCACTTCCACGCGGTCCTCCAGCATGGCCAACTCGTGCGGCCGGGCGAGGCCCTGCTCCACCGCCAGCCGCATCTCCTCCAGGTAGCGCGCCTGCACGTCGGGCCGCGCATCGGCGTGCTGCAGCACCAGGAAGAGCGCCTGGTTCGCGGTGCGGCCGACCTCCGCCTCGCCCAGCCATCCGGCGCTGTCCAGAATGGCCGTGACGCGCACCAGGTTCACCGAGTCCTGCCGGACCATGTGCGCAATGACGCTGTCGCGCTGAGCGCCGGGCGCGTAGCCATGCACATTCCGCCGATCGCGCTGGTCCAGTTCATGGATCCGACCTAATTCGTCGCGCAACTGAGTCCCACCAGCTTGCGCTTTGCCTTTCAGGACGACGGCGACCAGGGCCAGTGCCATCAGGGAGCGCAGCGTTCGATCCACGGTGCTTGGTGCGGCTTTCAAGTCAACGCCGCGTTGCCAGGACGGCCATCAACAAACAGGCCATCACCACTGTCATCGCGAAAGCCGCCGCCTGGCGCCAACAGGACCAGAG
Source organism: uncultured Chryseobacterium sp. (assembly GCA_964517255.1). Taxonomy (GTDB): domain Bacteria; phylum Bacteroidota; class Bacteroidia; order Flavobacteriales_F; family PHOS-HE28; genus PHOS-HE28. The sequence continues at coordinate 1,693 of CAZFBP010000147.1, read as the reverse complement.
CGCGCCGGGCACACTGCAGCTCATGGCCGCACGGAACCTCCACATTCCTGCGCAGGAGGCCGCTCCTGAACGCATCTCTTCCATGCGCCACGACAGCGATGCAGTCATCGGTGATACCGTGCACGTGACCCGCGGCCCGTATCGTGCCGCAACTCATGTGTGAACGACGACGGGGTCGCCTTCACGACCAACAGCGCGCAACGCCGCGCTTCGCCTCGATGCCGGATGAGCAGCGCGATGGATTCAGTGAGCAAGCTCGCGCAGCGCGTGATCACCAACTCGATCAGGCGAAGTGGAAAGCGCCAAAGAGCGTCGAAGGGAGGATGGGATGACCCTCACCCCTCGCTGCACATCTTGCTTGGATCCACCCACTTGTCGAAGTCCTCGGCGGTGACGTGCCCTAGGGCGATGGCGGCCTCCTTCAAGGTGGTGCCTTCCTTGTGCGCTTTCTTGGCGATCTCGGCGGCCTTGTAGTAGCCGATGTGCGGGTTGAGGCTGGTGACGAGCATGAGCGAGTTCTCCAGGTGCCGCTTGATCACGGCCTCGTTCGGCTCGATGCCCGCCGCGCACCTGTCGGTGAATGAGACGCAGGCATCGCCGAGCAGACGCGCGCTCTGCAGCACGTTCGCCGCGATCAATGGCTTGAATACATTCAGCTCGAAGTGGCCCTGCATGCCGCCGATGCTCACGGCCACATCGTTGCCGATCACTTGCGCGCACACCATGGTGAGCGCCTCAGGCTGCGTGGGATTCACCTTGCCTGGCATGATGGATGAGCCGGGCTCGTTGTCGGGGATGATGAGCTCGCCGATGCCGCTGCGCGGACCGCTGCTGAGGATGCGGATGTCGTTGGCGATCTTCATGAGCGAAACGGCCAATCGCTTGAGTGCGCCGCTCAGTTCCACCATGGCATCGTGCGCGGCCAAGGCCTCGAACTTGTTGGGCGCGCTCACGAAGGGCAATCCGGTGAGCTTGCCGATCTGCTCGGCCACTTTCACCGAGTAGCCTTTGGGCGCATTGAGGCCCGTGCCCACCGCGGTGCCACCTAATGCCAGTTCACCCACCATGTGCAGCGCGTTGTCGATGGCGCGCAGGCCATTATCGAGCTGTTGCGCATAACCGCTGAACTCCTGGCCCAGGGTGAGCGGGGTGGCATCCATGAAATGCGTGCGGCCGGTCTTCACGATGCGCGCGAACGACTTCGCCTTTTTGTCGAGCGTGTCGCGGAGCTTCTTCACGCCGGGGATGGTCACTTCCACCGTCAGCTTGTACGCCGCGATGTGCATGGCCGTAGGGTACGTATCGTTGCTGCTCTGGCTCTTGTTCACATCGTCGTTCGGGTTGAGCACCTTCTGGTCGTCGGTGAGCTTGCCGCCGTTGAGCACATGCGCACGATAGGCGATCACCTCGTTCACGTTCATGTTGCTCTGCGTGCCGCTGCCGGTCTGCCAGATCACCAGCGGGAACTGGTCGTCGAGCTTGCCGGCGATGATCTCGTCGCACACGCGGCCGATGAGCTCGCACTTGTCCTTCGGCAACTTGCCCAGCTCCAGGTTGGTGAGGGCGGCGGCTTTCTTCAGGTAGGCGAAGGCATGCACGATCTCGCGCGGCATGCTGCCTGGCGGGCCGATCCTGAAATTGTTGCGGCTGCGCTCGGTCTGCGCGCCCCAGTACTTGTCGGCGGGCACTTTCA
>CAZFBP010000146.1:0-8002 GCA_964517255.1 uncultured Chryseobacterium sp. | reverse complement strand
GCCTGAACGCGAAATCCCGCTCGCTCGCTGCCAAAAGCAATTCTGAGATGCGCTCCTGTGAGCTTGAACTTGTCTGAAGAGTGCTCTTGTCAGCGACCCGGAGGGTATTGTCATCACTGGCTCCGGTTCGCCGCCTTGCGTCGGCGCCAACGAAGGGCGAGGGCCAGCACAGCAAGCAACAGCAGGCCACCGATGATCACGGGCCAATTCACCTTGTCCAGAGCCACGGGCTCCACATCGCCCACAAGCACCAGTCCGGCCCAGTAGTAGGGGAGGGACAGTTCCGCATCGGCCTTCGCCAGGTGCTCCCGCTTGGCTTGGCGCAGCGCTTCGTGCTTCGCCATTCCGTCCGCGATCAATTCATAGAAGCGTGTGATTATCGATGAGCTCGTCTTCTCATCGATGCTCCACAGCGACATGACCAGGCTGGGGCAACCTGCATACGCGAAGCTGTAGCCCAGGGAGCGCACGCCTTCGCCATCATCGGCGCCGGTGCCGGTCTCGCACGCGGAGAGCACCGCGAGTTGCGCGCGCAGCTCCAATTCGTAGATCTCGTACGCATGCAGATAACCGTCAGCATCGGGGTCGGTGCCCATGCCGTCCTTGCTGAGCACCAGGCGCGAGTACATCGGGTTGGTCGCGTTCAATTCGGCATGCGTGCCCAGGTGCAGGATGCCGTGCTCGCGCAATGCCGAACGGAATCCGCCTTCGGTGGCACGTGAGCCGAGCAGCACGCTGGCGTTCAGCGTGCGTCCAAGGCCCTCGGCGGTGCGCACGGCGAAGGGCTGACGCACATAGCGAAGGTAGTTCCGGTCGATGCGGGCGCTGTCCGTTGCGTGCTCCAAGTACTCCTGCTTCACCTCATCCGTGAATCCCGGGGCGAGCGCCAATGCGCCGCGCGCGTTGTCGCGAGCCAACTGCGCGAATTGCATCGCCGTGGTGGCGCTCAGCAGGTACGCGATGCTGAAGCGATGGAGGAGAAGGTCGTTCGCGTCGGCCCATGAGGTCGATGTCGAGGGTCGCAGAACCTCGAAGTTCACGCTGCGCAAGGGGCCATCCGGCAGGATGAGAAGTTCATCACCGATGATGCACGGCAGGAGGGGCTCGATCACCTGAGCGTGCAGTTCGCGTGCAGCGACGAGGTACTCATCCTTGCTCCTTGCCGCGATGGAGGTGTTCAGGCGACGCACGCGATCAGCGAGCAGGTCCCCGTTGAGCTTCACCAGTTGAACCGACGTGCCGCTGAGCACCAAGGCCAATAGGCCCGACCCGCTCTCTGCATAGGCGATGAGGGTGCGCCCCGGCTTGAGCAAGCGCGCGCGCACTTCAGCGACCGTGGTTCCGGCCTCGCCGTGGCGCAGCAGGAAATAACCAGGATGGTCGCTGCGCAGTCGTTCGAGGAATGCCGTGTAGGCCTGCTCGTTCTCCTGCATCCGCGTGGCGCTCAAAGGCTCAGCCGGGTCGACGGAGAGCGCGCTGGTCAATTCCTGCTCGCGCACCAGGATGGAATCCGGGACGCCGGCGAAGCGAAGGCCCTTGAATCGGTTCAGCCGTTCCTTGAGCAAGGTGGATCGGTTCGCTTCTGAGATGGCCAGGAAGCGCGCGCAGGCGTCCTCCATGCCCAGCGCTTCGCGAGAGCCGTACGCCACATCGAGCGCCAGTGCGAAGAGCCGCTTCTGCGCACCGGTGAGCAGCAGCTTCGATGCGGGATCCTCGATCGCCGCCTTGTTGCGGGCCAGCGCGGCGATGGCGAGGTCAATGTCCGCGTTCCATGTGTTCCAAAGCTCCGCCGAAGGCGCCTCACCGGCCAGTGCCAAGGACGAGCGCACCTTCCAATAAACGGCATCGGGCAGCAGGTGCGGCTCCGGGAAAGCGCGCGGAAGGGGGCTTTCGCGCAGCGATCTGGCGCGTGGTTCCAGGATTCGCAGGGCGGAGCCGGCATGCGCATTCGAGGCGGCGATGTCGCCGGAAGCGAACGCCGCCTCGGCGCTCAGCACATCCACCTGCGCCACCTTGTGGTGCGTACTGTCATACATGTTGACGAGGATGCCCCGCGCCAGGTCCAGATCGGCCCCGGCCTCCTGTGGCCGGCCCGCCCTGATGCGCGCCAAGGCGCGGCTCTGCAGCGTGCGGGCGAGGTTGGCGTCCGTGGCCTCTTCCAGGGTGCTCTTGCCGGCCGCGATGCTGACCCCGAACAGCGAATCGGCTTGCGCGAAGCGCTCCTGGCGCACCAGGACCTCGCCGAGCTTCGAGCTGGCGCGGATGTACTCCTCGCTGCGCACGCCGAACCTGCGTTCGCTCGCGGCGACGTATTCCGCCATCAGCTCCTGCGCCTTCACCAGGTTGCCGGCATTCAGCTCCAGGTCGGCGAAGCGCTCCTTCACCGCGATGAGCTGCGGGTCGTCGGGTTCCAGTACACCGCTGCGGTCGCGCCAGGCCATGTCGAGCAGTTCACGGGCACGCCCGTTGTCACCCGTCTGGAAATACACCGTGGCCAGGTTCACGTACGTGCGCGAGCGGTTCACGATGGCTTCATCGCGCGTGAACTGGTCCTCGGTTCCGGCAACCACGCGGTCGCTGCAGCGCAGGCTCTCGTGGTAGTTGTTCTTCGCGCGCGTGAAATCGCCGGCGTTCTGCCACAGCACGCCCAGGTTGCCGTAAGCGCTCACTTTGCGGATGAGCATCACCTCCGAGTCGCTGTCACCGAGCTTCGCCAGCGCTTTCAGGTAGTAGCCCTCCGCCTCACGGATGCGGCCCAGGTGCCAGGCAGCCACGCCTGCTGCGGTGTACGACTCCGCCCATTGCGCCGGCGGAATGGAATCGGCCTTCGCGTATTGCGCGATCGCGGAAAGCGCCCACTTCCCCGAATTGCGGTGATCGCCCAGCACGCTGTAGTCAAAGGCGAGGTATTGTCGTGCGCGGCCACGCTGCGAAATGGGCACTTGGGGATCGCGGTCGGCCACCACCACGGCCAAGGAATCCACGCGGGCGCATTGCTTCATCTCGCCCACGTCGTAATAGGTCCAGCTCAGGTCGAAGAGCGCCTCCAATTCATTGTTCGCGTTGCCGCGCGCCTTCACGAGGGCATAGATGCGCTCGGCAGCAGCGGTGCCAGCGGCGGCATCCTTGAGCTTGCGGTGCGCACGGCCGTACTTGTACAGGTAGCGGTGCACGGAATCGGCGTATGCCGTGCCCTTCACCGCCGTCAATTGCGCGTCGATCTCACGGACCGTGCCCGTGTAATCCTCCTTCTCGTACAGCGCATGGATGCGCGCATGGCGCTCTTCGACGCGCACCAGGTCCTGCGCGCTCGATTCTCGTGCGAATGCAGCAACCGTGAGGAGGGACAGTGCGAACCAATGCATTCGATTCGGCTTCAGCCGTTTCGGAAGGGCCGCTGGCATGCGGTCAAGATAGATGCCCACGGCGCAGCCGTCGCGCTGCCAACCCGAGCGCAGCGACTGCCGCTAGCAGACAAAGGACCCAGACCCATGGGCCCCGGCCGCCGCCAACGCCTTCAATGGGCTCCACATCTCCCACCAGCACCATGCCCGCCCAGTAGTAAGGCAAGGCCAGCTCATCCCCGGAATCCTCCAGGTATTCCAGCTTCGCTTGCCGTAGGGCCACATGTTTCGGCATCCCATCGGCCAGGTGCTCATAGAAGCGCTTTATGATCTCCGAGCTCGACTTCTCATCGATCTCCCACAAGGAGGTGACCAGACTGGGGCAGCCCGCGTAGGCGAAGCTGTAGCCTAGCGAGCGCACCCCTTCACCCTCCGCGTTACTGCCAGCGCCTGTTTCGCATGCGGTCAGCACGGCGAGTTGCGCGCGCAGGTCCATCTCGTAGATCTCGTACGCGTGCAGGTAACCATCGGCATCGGCCTCGATGCTGCCACCGTCCTTGCTGAGGACGAGGCGCGAGTACATCGGTGCGTGCTCGTTCAATTCAGCGTGCGTGCCCAAGTGAAGAATGCCGTAGTCCTTGGCCTGCGCGCGGAATCCCCTCTCGTCAGCCTCGCCTCCCACCAGTACTGTGGCGGAGAGCAATTCGCCCAATTCCTGTGCGGTGCTCAGCGCGAAGGGCTGGCGCACGTGGCCCAGGAAGTCGCGGTCGAGGCGCGCGGAATCTCTTACCTGCGCGATGTAGCCCTGCTTGAGCTCATCACTGAATCCGGGTGCGAGTGCCAACGTCTTGGTCTGACGGCCCTGCTTGAGTCCACTGAACTGCACGGCCGTGGTGGCGCTGAGCAGGTAGGCGATGGCGTATCGCTGGAGCAGCAAGTGCTTCCGGAAGTCGCTCGCTCCGGCTGGGGCACTCAGCAGCGCCTCGAAGTTGATGCGGTGCAGTTCCCCATCGGGAATGATGAGCAATTCCGGCTTGCGCAGGAGCGGCGCCACCGGCGCGAAGACCATTTCATGCAGTTCGTGGGCGGCCTTCATGTACCGTTCGTGATCCCGGGATATCACGGATGCGTTCAGGGCCTTCACGGCTTCGGGGATCCCCTTGCCCGACACTCGCTTGAGCACGGCCGTGTCCGCGCTGACCACGAGCATGTAGAGGTGATCGCCGGTCACCGCATAAGCCAGCAGGTCGCGCTGATCGGTCACCAGCTGCTCTCGGAGGTCACGGACCGTGACGCTCGGATCGCCGTAGCGCAAGGCGAAATAGCCGGGGTGGCGCAGGCGAAGCGTGTCGAGGAACGCGGCGTAGGCCTCTTCATGCTCGAAGACCTCGTTGCCTGCCTTGGGGTCATCCGGATCGACGTTCAATGCCTTCAGCAACTGCTGTTCGCGGGTGAGCACGCTGTCCGGCACATTGGCATAGCGCAGGCTGGTGAACGCATTCAGGCGGCTTTTGAGCAGGATGGACCGGTCCGACTCGGAGATCCGAAGGAAGCGGTCGAGATCGGTTCCATCACCGGAGCGTTCATGTGCCGCATGCGCGAGTTCAAGTCCGAGGTCGAACAGCCGTCGATGCGACCCCGCCATCTGCAAGCGTGCGCCCTCCTCGCTCAGCGAACTCATATTGCGGTGAAGCGAAGTGAAGGCTGGCTCGAGTTGCTGCAGCCACTCGCGCTCCCCGCTGCCATCCGGTCGCGTGGCACGCTCAACCGCCACCTTGGCCATGACCGCATCGGCCAGCAGAGCGGGATCGCGAAAAGCGGTAGGTGCGAATGGGCCATTCACGATCGCGAAGCGATTGGAAAGAAGTTGGATCGCTGAATCAGCGAACTGGCGTGCCAAGGCGGTGTCGCCCAGGGTGAGCGCGGCACCGGAGATCACGACGTCAGCCTCCGCGAGCCGTTCGCTCCGTGGACCAAGGATCCGACTGCGTATGCCACGGCTCAGCATGAGGTCGCTGATGGCATCGGCAGGGCGTCCTTGGGCGATCCGCAGGTCGGCACGCTCGCCGAGCGCGTTGGCGAGGTACCTGCTTGATGAACTGCGTACCATTCGGTCGTCGCGTGGCAGGGCTTCGGCATAGATCGAATCCGCACGCGCCAACTGGCCCCGCTTGGCCGCCATGCGGGCGAGTTTGCACCGGAGGCTCATCAGCCGCTCCGCTCCGCCTTCGTTCGTGACTTCTGTTGCATCGATCTGTTCCATCAGGAGCCTCTCGGCCCGCTCATGGTTGCCGGCCATCGACTCCACCTCGGCGAGGCCTTCATTCAGGTCGATCACGGCTGGATGCTTCTCGCCGAGAAGTTCCTTGCGTTCTGCCTGGGCGGTCCGCAAGTAGGAGCCCGCTCGGTCGAAATCGGCCATGTCGAAGTAGGTCGAGGCCAGGTTCATCAGGATGCGCGTGCGGTTCCATTTCGCGTTGGTCTGTCGTTGCGGATCGCCCTTGGTCCTCGCGATCACTTCATTCATGGCATGCAGCGCACGCGTGTTGACCTCCTTGCTCCGGTGCAGGTTCCCCGTGCCTTGCACGAGGATCGCCAGATTCCCGAGCAGCACGGCCCGGGTTGATAGCGCTTCGAGGCCCGTATCACGCTCCGTCATGGCGATCCCTTCCGCATAGCTGACCTCTGCTTCACGCGTGCGTCCGAGATGGCGCAACGAGCCGCCTTTCCCGCTGAAGTAGGTGGGCAGTCGTTGCGTCGGCAACGGGTCGATGTCCTCGGCGATCGAGATCGCGCGCTCGATCAACGGAAACGCTGCCTCATAGCGTCCCAGGTCCATGTGCGTGAGGGCCATGCAGTAATGCGCGTCGGCCAGAACGATCGGCGGGATGCGGTCGGCGTTGAGCGTGGCCGTTGCCAAAGCAAGCTCGCCTACGCGCTCGTACTCCTGCATCATGGACAGGTCGTAGTACAGCGCGCTGAGCTTGATCAGCGCCTTCACTTCCCACTGCGGCGAGCGCTTCGCGGCTTCGATCCGCTGATAGAGGCCTTCGGCCGCTTCGGCGCCGGCCTCGGGCCCCTTCAGCTTCCAGTGGGCATTCCCGAGCGGATAGATGTAGTTCCAGAGCGAATCCTGCCATGACGTTCCCGCAGCGGCCGATTCCTGGGCGTTGATCTCGGCGATCACCCGTGCGTAATCCTTCCCGCCGTTGAGTTCCTTGATCCGCTCATCGCGCGCCGACAATTCCGGATCGCCTTGGGCCAACGCTCCGATCGCGCCAAACGCCAGCCCCGCGATCAGGACGGCCGCGCGCATCAGTCCCTGAGTTGGGCCTTGATCGCGCGCACGCGTTCGCCGTAGGCCGTGTCGGCATCCAGCGGAATAGCCTGCGCCTTCGCAGTCGCGCCGCTGCGCACATGGGCCAGGAAGAGGAACCACTGCGCCTTGGCGTGGAACACGGATGCGCTTTCGTTCGCCAATGCCTCCAGCATCGGCTCGGCGGCTCGCGCATCGCCCTCCGCCATGTGCGCTGAAGCGATGTAATAGCGCAGGGTGTCGTTCATCGGCTCGGCCTGCAGCAGCGGTGACCACTTCGCGCGCGCCTCCGCGTACTTGCCTTCCTTGTAGGTGACCATGGCATCCGCGAAGGCGGGGTCGGCAGTGGCACCCATGGCCACGGGCAGACCGGGATCGGCCACGAAGTGCTCGGCGAAGAGCCGCTCGTTCGCCGACGGGCGCAACAGCCAAATCGTGGCGGACAAGATGATCGCTACCACGGCAGCGTACTTCATGTACAGCTTCCAGCCGCCCTTCGCCGTGCCGTTACCGATCGCGGCGTCTTCCGCAGCGATCGACCTCAACATGCGCGTTACACCGCCCAGTTCCACCGCGCGGATGTTCTCCTGTTCCAGTTCCACTTCCTCACGTAGCGCCGCATCGCTGGCCATGCGCTGTTCGAACGCCGCGCGCTCCTCGGCGCTCATGCGGTCGAGCACGTACGCCTCGATGGCCTCGAACGTGCTTCTATCCAATGGCCCTTCGCTCATGCTTCTTCAATGTCTTCGCCGCTGATGGTCTTGCGGAACGCGCGCAGCTTCATCATGCAACGGTATTTGATGGTGCGTATGCTCTCCTCCTCCACACCCATGCCTGCAGCGATGGTCGCCAGGTCCTTCCGCTCGAAGTAGAATTGATCGAGCACCGTGCGGCATTTGTCATCGAGCTTGTCGTACACGCCGCGCAAGCGCACGATGCGCTCCTCGATGTCGTCGGGCGCATCGGTGCCGACGTCGAGCGCGCGTTCATCATGCACAACTTTCATGTGCTTGTGCGCTGCTGACCGGACCACGTCCAGCCATTTGTTCTTCGCTACGCGATAGAGGAATCCGCCGGGATCCGCATCGGGCACCAAGCGTCCTTCCTTCACGCTCATCCAGAGCACGGTCACGGCCTCTTGGAACACGTCCTGCGCGTCGCTGGCGGTGCCGCTGTTCTGCAACACGTACTGCTTGATGGCCGGAAAGTGCTTCTGGTAGAGCGCGCGCACCGTGGCCGCATCGTTGCGGCGAAGTCCCGAAGCCCAGGATGGCTCGGTGAGGGTGTCGGCGGCTCTGGCTTCCACGGGGGGAGAGAAGCGGAGCACGAGAATACGGAGATC
>CAZFBP010000145.1:0-8073 GCA_964517255.1 uncultured Chryseobacterium sp. | reverse complement strand
GACGGCTGGCGCGCCATCATCGCGCAGGAATTCACGGTTGACAATGTGGCGCGCGTGAGCGTGGCCGTAGCGGATTGGGTGCTGAAGAAGCAGCCCGGCAACACCCGCATCGTGCTGGGCCACGATTGCCGCTTCGGCGGGGCGCTCTTCGCCGAGACCTGCGCCAAGGTGTTCGTGAGCCGCGGCATCGAAGTGCACCTGGCCGAAGGCTTCGTGAGCACACCGATGATCTCGCTCGGCGCGCAGCGCGTGCAGGCCGGCATGGGCGTGGTGCTCACCGCCAGTCACAATCCGCCGAGCTACAACGGCTATAAGCTGAAGGGCATCCACGGCGGCCCACTGATCCCCGAAGAGGTGCAGGAGGTGGAGGACCTGATCCCCGCTGCGCACGGCATCGACCTCTCCTCAATCAATCTCGATGAGGCGCGCGCGAAGGGCCTGCTGAAGTCGATCGACCTCGAGACCATGTACGTGGATCACGTGGAGAAGAGCTTCGACATGAAGGCCATCCGCGAATGCGGCATGCGCTGGGGCTACGATGCCATGTATGGCGCTGGACAGAACGTGATGCGGCGCATCCTTCCTAAAGCCACCTTCCTCCATTGCGACTACAACCCCTCGTTCATGGGCCAGGCGCCGGAGCCCATCCACAAGAACCTCGGCGAGTTCAGCGCGCTGATCAAGCAAGGCGGGATCGATTGCGGACTGGCCACCGACGGCGACGCCGACCGCATCGGCCTGTACAATGGACGCGGTGAGTTCATCGACTCGCACCACATCATCCTGCTGCTCATCCATTACCTGGTGAAATACAAGAAGTTCACCGGCAAGGTGGTGGTGGCCGTGAGCACCACGCCGAAGGTGAAGAAGCTCTGCGAGCACTACGGCCTCGAGTACCGCGTGACCAAGATCGGCTTCAAGTGGATCAGCGGCATCATGATCACCGAGGACGTGCTTCTGGGCGGTGAGGAGAGCGGCGGCATCGCGATCAAGGGCCACATCCCCGAGCGCGATGGCATCTGGATGGGCCTCACCATCTGGGAATTCATGGCCAAGAGCGGCAAGACCCTCGATGAGCTGATCGCCGAGGTGTACGCCATCGTGGGGCCCTTCGCCTACGAGCGGAACGATCTCCACATCAGCGAAGCGCTGAAACAGCAGGTGCTCAAGGACTGCGACAGCTACACGCGCTTCGGCGACCTGGAAGTGCGCCGCGTGGAGACCATTGACGGCCACAAGTTCCACTTCGATGGCGAGCAATGGCTCATGATCCGCGCCAGCGGCACCGAGCCGGTGCTGCGCTGCTACGCGGAGTCGGGCACCATGGCCGGCGCGCAAGCGATCCTTGCTGCGTGCAAGAAGGCGATCGGCGCCTAATACTTGACGAAGGAGCCGGTGGCGAGCACCGCGCTGGCGCCCTCGACCACGAGCTGGTAGGTGCCTGGCGCGAGCGCACTGGCATCGGCAGGAGCGGCGCGGCCCGAGGCCACGGTCCGCCCAAGGGCATCGATCACGCGATAGGACTCGGCGCCTTCGGGCATGGTCCACCCGATGAACTCGGAGGCCGGGTTGGGCATGATCAGCACCTCTGCGATGCCCGCGCTGAGCGCGACCACATCGGAGAACTCATCGTCGCCGAAGTGGCTCACCATGCGCAGGCGGTAGTAGCGCGTTCCGTGCTCGGCGGTGCGGTGGAGGAAGTCGTACGCGATCGGCGCGCGGCTCTCGCCCGCGGCACCCACCTGGCCAATGACGCTGAAGCCATTGCGCGGATCCGATGAGCGCTCCACGACGAATCGGACTGAGGCATGCTCCGTGGCCGTGGTCCAGCGCAGCTGGTCTCCTTCGGCAGTCGCCTCGCCGGTGAAGGAGAGCAATTCCACGGGAAGGATGCCGATGTCGCCCACGCCCGATGCGTAACCGTAATGCCAGCGGCCGAAGCGCTGGCCGTCGATGAGCTTGTTGAGCGGGTACTCCGCGCGCACGCGCCATTTGTAGCGGCGGTGCCCGGGCACCTTGTAGGCCAGCTCGCGGATCTCCTGCCCGAGAAGAGCCACGTTCGTCCATGCGGCGCTCATGCCCGAGAAGCCCATGCTTGAGGTGATGGGCGTACCGCTGAAGGGCTGCCCTTCGAAGACAACTTCCCAGCGCAGTCTCGCGGGCGTGCGCTGGATCGGGCTCTTCACCCGATGCCCGATGCCGAACCAATCGGGCAACAGCGGGTCGAAGCTGTTGGTGGAGAGCGGGCTGGTGAGGTTGGAGGCCAGTTGCCGCGTCACACGCGAGAGGCTCATGGCCTGGTTGCCGCGGAAGAGCATGAAGGCGCCCTCGTCGGTGAGCACGGGGGCTGCGTAGGGCGCGCCGCCCAGCAGGTCAGAGAACCCATCGCCGTCCACATCGCCGCCGCCGGCCACCGAAGAGCCCAAGCGCCATCCGGTCTGGTCGCTCTCCACCGTCGTCGTAGGTCCGATGCCGCCGGGCGCGCCCTCCACCACGTAGATACGGCCCTCATCCACTTGCCCGTTGGCCACGAATGGCGCACCGATCACGGCATCGGCATAGCCGTCGCCATTGAGGTCGCCGCCCTCGCACACCGCCGTGCCCAAGGCCGCGTTCACGATGTTGGGCTGCACGGTGATCATGCCCACGGTGGTGGTGCCTGCCGCCGAGCCGCGGTAGATGAAGGCCGCGCCTTCGCCGGCTTGGCCCGAGGCCCAGCCCGGCGCGCCCACGATCACCTCGTAGTAGCCATCGCCGTTCATGTCGCTGCCGGTGGCCACGCTTGTGCCGAAGCGCGCGTTGGCCAGGTTCGGCTCCATCTGCAGGATCGCCGGCGAGACGACCCCGGTGATGTCACCTCGGAAGACATAGGCCGCGCCTTCGTTGGCCTGGCCGTTGGAGTACAGCGGCGCACCGATGATCACGTCGCTGTATCCCGTGCCGTTCACATCGCCAGCGGTGCTCACGGCTGCGCCGAAGCGCGATGCGGCCGGACCGGTGAGCGTGTTGATCGGCACTGCGTTGACGCCGATCGGCGTGCCCTGGTGCACGAGCACCGTTGCGGCGCCCGGCGCGCCGATGAGCACGTCGGAATAGCCATCGGCATTCAGATCACCGGCGGTGAACACCGAATAGCCAAGCTCCGATCCCGCAGCGCCCGACATCACCAACGCAGGTGCCGCGGCGAGGCCTCCAGGGGATCCCATGAAGATGTACGCGCTTCCACTACCGCCGCTGAGGGGCGCGCCCACCACCACATCGGCGTAGCCATCGCCATTCACATCGCCAGCGGTGGCCAATGCTGCGCCGAAGCGGGCGCCTGCCACATCGGCCTCGAGCATGAGCGATGGCAACGGCGCGAGGCCAGCGGCGCTGCCATAGTGCAGATAAACCAGGCCCTCGCCCGCCTGCCCGTTGCTCGCTTCGGGCGCGCCCACCAAGGCATCGCTGAAGCCGTCGCCGTTCACGTCGCCCGCATCGGCGATGGCCGAGCCCAAGCGGGCGCCGAGCAAACCGGAAGCGCGCGTGAGGCTGGGCGCCGCAGGCACGTTGCTCGGCCCTCCGTGGTAGAGCAATGCGCCACCGCCGCCGGTGTAGAGCTTCATGCCGATGAGGAAATCGCTCACGCCATCGCCGTTCACATCGCCCGCGCCGCTCACGCATTCGCCCATGTTCGCACCGGTCTGATTGTGCTCGTAGCGCGTGGTGAACGTCGGTGAGATCCCGGCAGGGGATCCCAGGTGCAGGTAGCCCGCGCCCTCGCTGGTCTGGCCGTTGGTGAAGGTGGTGGCGCCGATGAGCACGTCCGCATAGCCATCGCCGTTCACGTCACCGGCGCACGACACGCTGCGGCCATAGAAGGCGTTGGCCTGCGCATGCGCGAAGACCGTGGCCGGCGTGGCTGTGATGCCCGTGGCCGAACCGTGGTACACCAGCATGCAACCGGCCTGGCTGGGACCGCCGCTCACATTCCCGCGATAATCGCCGGTGATCATGTCGCTGTAGCCGTCGCCGTTCACATCGCCGGCGCTCGCCACGCTCCAGCCGATGTTGGTGACGTACGCGAACGCGTTGATGATGGCGTTCGGGGCGGGGTTCGCGCCGCCCGCGATTCCAGCCGCGCTGCCGTGGTAAACGCAGACGATGCCGTCATCGGTGCCGTTGAGGTCGAAGCGATGGGCCGCCACGCCGATGTCGCTGTACCCGTCGCCGTTCACATCGCCGAGGCCGGCCACCGCGCCGCCGAACTGCGCCGCGCCCTGGTTGCGCTCCAGCCGCTTGTGGAACACGGGGTTCAAGCCGGTGGCGCCGCCGAGGAAGACCCACGCGCAGCCTTCGAGCGAGGAGGGATAGAACGCGTAGGGCGAGCCCACCACGATGTCGCTGAAGCCATCGTTGTTGAGGTCGCCCGCGCACGACACGCTGAAGCCCATGTACTGCGTGGCTCCGTTGGATTGCAGGATGTAATCGGCCGTGGTGCCGATGCCGGTGGCCGAGCCGTGGAAGACGAAGACCCCGCCCTCCTCATTCTCCGCAAGCACGCTCTCCCAGCTCGACGCGCCTACGAGCAGGTCGCCGAAGCCATCGCCGTTCACATCGCCCGCAGTGCCCACCGAATAGCCGAATTGCGCTGCGGCCTGATTGGATTGCAGGATGACGCTCGGCACGTTCACGATGCCAGCGGCGCTGCCGTAGTACACGTACACCACGCCCTCATTGGCCTCGCCCATGGAAGCGCTGGGAGCGGCGATCACGATGTCGCTGTAGCCATCGCCGTTGAGGTCGCCGGCCGTGCGCAACGACTGGCTGAAGGCGCCAGCGCCCGAGGGATTGGTGAGCAACAAGTTGGGCGTGGCCGCCACGGGGTCGATGACGATGGGGTACTGCGCATCGGCATCATCCACTTCGATGAGGATGCCATCGCGACCGTCCAGAGCCATGCGTGCATTCAGGACCGTGCCGCACGCGTCCCATGCCTTGAGCCCTGCGTATCGCAGGACCACATCGCCTTGGTCGTCCTTGAAAGCGATTGAGCTGCCGCTCAACGATTCGGGCTCGCCATCTCCGGTGGCGCGCAGATGCACACGCAACGCACCGCAGCCATCGGGCCGGGCTTCGAACAGGAAATTCTGCCGGAGGCCTTCGACATCGTGTTGGTACTGCACCATCATTCCATTGCCGTGGTACTCCAACAGCATACCCCTCATGACAGAAGTGCCACCGACCCAATCTCGCAGGGCTTCCTCCCCGCGACCATATCCCATCACGCTGAGCGACACAGCCCTGCACGCCGATCCGCCAGCTTCCACCGTGAACCCTTGCGCGTTGATGCTGGCCATCTGACCTAGGACGGCATTAGCGGCCAGGTAACCCGTGCCATCACTCGAGGGGTGCATGCGGAGCTGATGCGCCTTGATCCAAGCGCCGGCGGCTGCGGAATCCGTATCCACGGAATCATGAGCCGCCCTCGAACCACCCGCCCAGAGGCAGAGAAGGAAGAGTATAGGAAGGCGTATCATCGGCGCGGCTGGCGAAAATACCCTGAATACCAGTGCTTCGGCAAGGCGCGCAGCCCCCAGGTACCTTTCGCCCATTGCGCCATGCATCTCGATTCCATCAAGCTATCCGCGGTTTCCGGCGCGTGGGTCCTTGCTCTTTGGCTCGGTACTGAACCGGCTCTTGCCCAGCCTGATACGATGACGTTGGCGGAAACGCTTCAGTGCCGTTCATGTATGGTGTGGACGGGCGCTGGAGCCGGCGCGATCGCTGCTGGAGCATTCATCGGGCTGGATCAGGCCTGGTACGCGCAGTACGACCGCGGACCGTTCCACAGCTTCGATGATTCCGGGGAGTGGCTGCAGATGGACAAGACCGGGCATTTGATGAGCTGTTACGCCGTGGGCTCCTGGGGCCATGCCATGATGCTGAACTGCGGCGCGGGCAAGCGCTCATCGCGCTACTTGGGCGGCTCGGTGGGCCTGCTGTTCATGACGGGGATCGAGGTGCTCGATGGCCTGAGCAAGGGCTGGGGCTTCTCCTGGAGCGACATGGCCGCCAACGCCACCGGAGCCGGGCTCTTCATGGGGCAGGATGCCGCTTGGGGCGAGCAGCGCATCGCATTCAAGATCTCCGCGCATCACACGCCTTACGCGGCCCGCCGCCCCGATCTGCTCGGCGAGGGCTTCGCCGATCGCCTGCTGAAGGACTACAACGGCGTCACGCTCTGGCTCAGCTTCAATCTGAAGAGCCTCAGCGGATCGAAGTCGTTGCCACCCTGGTTGAACATGGCCGTTGGCTACGGCGCCGAAGGGCTCATCAGCGCGCACCCGAGAACGCAATCGCCGGGCGATCCCTCCTACCGGAAGCTCTTCCTCTCGCCCGACATCGACCTCACGCGCATCCGTTCGCGCAGCAAGGCCGTTCGCACCTTGCTCTTCCTGGCCAACAGCCTCAAGGTGCCCATGCCCGCGCTGGAATGGCGCAGCGATGGGGTGTGGCGGGGACATTGGCTCTACTTCTGAAGCGTTCCGACGCGGTCGCGCTTGGATCCGGACGCTCGGCGCGACTCCGGGTCATCCCGGCGTAAGCCGGGACCGGAGTGACAAAGCGCCATCGCGCAGCATGCGCTCCACCTTCAGCACGCCCGCCACAGTGAGGCTGTCGCGCAGATCGCCGCGCATCACCATCTCCACCAATTCGGAGAAGGGCACTTTGCGCAGCTCGAGCTCCTCGTTGTGATCAGGCTCGGGCGCATGGAAGGCGAGCCCTTGCGCCACGTAGATGATGGCCACCTCGTCGCTCGCGCTGTTGCTCAGGTCCATCTGCAGCACTTCGGTCCAACGCTCGGCCGCAATGCCCGCCTCCTCGCGCAATTCGCGCTGGGCGCTCTCCAACGGTGGCCGCTCACGCGATCCTCCGCCCTCGATGATCTCCCAGCTGTACGCATCGATGGGGTAGCGGTACTGTCCCACGATCCACGTGTTGCCCTCCTCGTCCAACGGGATGATGCCCACCGCGAAGTTCTTGAAATGCACCACGCCGTAGATGCCCCTGCGGCCGCTGGGGTCGATGATGTCGTGGTGGCTCACGCTGATCCACGGCGTGGCGTAGCGCTCTTCCGCCTTCAGTGTCTTCCAAGGACCGCGTTGCTGCATGGGGCAATTTTACCGGCTCGCGTTCACTGCCGCTGCTTGGGCAGGTCGAAGCGGATGGGTACCTGCAGCACGCTGCGCACGCGCTTGCCGGCCTTCAGCGCAGGCTGCCACGGGATGCGGTAAAGCAGGCGCATGGCCTCATCGGTGATGCCACCGCCCACCGATTGCAGCACGAGCATATTGCTGATGCAGCCGCTGGGCTCCACCACGAACTCCAGCTTCACGGTGCCCTCCAGGCTGTAGCGCATGGCCTCGTTGGGATAGCGCATCTCCTTGCCAATGTAGGCAGGCAGGCCCATCATGCCGTTGGGGATCATGGGCGAGACCTGCGCCTCGAGCTGCTTGGGCTGATGCACCGCAAGGCTGGTATCAGCAGGCGCGGCGAAGCGATCGCCCTCGTGCTTCACCCGCTCCTTGAGCCAGCGCTTGTAGCGTCCTGGATCGAAGGGCACCGCGAGGTGATGCTCCTTGCCGCTGCACAGCTCGCCGGAGGTGGCGGGCCTCCACAGGATCATGCGCGCCACGCGCAGCGCTTCGCCATCGCACTCGGGCGAGAGCGATTTGCCCACCACGAGCGAACGCACCGTGCCATCGGGCGCGAGCAGCGCCGCGACCACCACCTCGCCCTTGATGCCCGCCTCGAGCGCCACGGCCGGGTAATGGATCTCCTGCTCGAAGAGCTTCTCCAGCGCGGCCTTGCCGCCGGTGGCCATGCAGGTGCCGTCGGTCTGGGCGTGCAACGGGAGCAGGAAGATGCTGAGCGCGGCGGTGGTGAGCGGTCGGTTCATCGGATTGCGGCCCTGTACTTTCGCGGCGCGCCTTCGGCAAAGGCTCCGGCGCGCTCGGCATGGCCACGGCAAAGTTGCGCATCGGCGACCGTGTGATCTACGTGGATGACGTGGGCGGTGGCACCGTGCTG
>CAZFBP010000144.1:0-8075 GCA_964517255.1 uncultured Chryseobacterium sp. | reverse complement strand
TGCAAGCAGGCCCTCACTGAGGCCAACGGCGATTTCGACGCCGCCATTGACATCCTCCGCAAGAAGGGTCAGAAGGTGGCGGCCAAGCGCGCCGATCGCGACGCCAGCGAGGGCCAGGTGATCGGACTCACCAGCCTCGACGGCAGGCGCGGCGTGCTCGTATGCACCAATTGCGAGACGGACTTCGTGGCCAAGAACGCCGACTTCGCCGCGATGGCCAACCGCATTGCCAGCATCGCGCTGGAGAAGAACGCTGACAGCGTGGACGCGCTGAAGGCGATGGCCTACGACAGCAACGGCCTCACCATCGCCGAGAAGCTCATCGAGCAGACCGGCGTGATCGGCGAGAAGATTGAGGTGAGCGCCTGCCATCTGCTCACGGCCGACTTCGTGTACGCTTACAACCACCCCGGCAACAAGGTGGGCAGCCTCGTGGGCCTGAGCAAGACCGGCTTCGAGGGCATTGCCAAGGACGTGGCCATGCAAGTGGCGGCCATGGGCCCCATCGCCCTGGACAAGGACAGCACCCCGCAGAGCGTGATCGATAAGGAGCTGGAGATCGGCAAGGAGCTGGCGATCCAGGAGGGCAAGCCAGCTGAGATGGCCGAGAAGATCGCCGCCGGGCGCCTGAACAAGTTCTTCAAGGAGAGCACCCTGCTCGCGCAGGAGTTCATCAAGGACAACAAGCTCAACGTGGAGCAGTACGTGAAGAGCGCCGACAAGGACCTCAAGGTCACCGGCTTCAAGCGGCACTCGCTCACCGTGTGAGAAGAACAAGCAACTGATGGAAGAGGGAGGCCCGCGCCTCCCTCTTTTCTTTTCTTTGGCCCGCTCAACATGGCCAGCACCTACAAGCGCATCCTCCTGAAGCTCTCCGGCGAGAGCCTCATGGGCGGGAAGGACTACGGCATCGACAACCAGCGACTGGGTCAGTACGCCGATGAGATCATCGGCATAGCGGGCAAGGGCGTGCAGGTGGCCGTGGTGATTGGTGGCGGCAATATTTACCGTGGCATGCAGGCCGAGGGAAGCATCGACCGCGTGCAAGGCGATCACATGGGCATGCTGGCCACCGTGATCAACAGCCTGGCTTTGCAGAGCGCGCTGGAGGCCAAGGGCCACAAGACCCGGCTGATGACCGCCATCAAGATGGAGCAGATCGCCGAGCCCTTCATCCGCCGCCGCGCGGTGCGCCACCTGGAGAAGGGCCGCGTGGTGATCTTCGGCGCAGGCACCGGCAATCCGTACTTCACTACCGACACGGCCGCCAGTTTGCGCGCCATCGAGATCGAGGCCGACGTGATCCTGAAGGGCACGCGCGTGGACGGCATCTACTCCGCCGACCCGGAGAAGGACAAGAGCGCCGTCAAGTACGAGCGCATCTCCTTCGGCGAGGTGTACGAGAAGGGCCTCAATGTGATGGACATGACCGCCTTCACCCTGTGCAAGGAGAACAAGTTGCCCATCATCGTCTTCGACATGAACAAGCCCGGCAACCTCGCGCGCTTGATCGCCGGGGAACGTGTGGGCACCCGGGTCGAATTCTGAGCAGGGCCGCCCAGCTATTTTCGCGCCTGCCTGCCACGGAGGCGGGCGCTCACCGAAACACCGCACGTCATGTTCGACAAAGCCGCCACCATCGCCGCCTGCGAGGACCACATGCGCAAGGCCGTTGACCACTTGGAGCACGAGCTCACCAAGGTGCGCGCCGGCGCCGCGAACCCCTCCATGTTAGAGGGCGTGCGGGTGGACTACTACGGCCAGATGGTGCCGCTCACGCAAGTGGCCGGCATCAACACCGGCGACGCGCGCACGCTCTTCGTGAAGCCTTGGGAGAAGAAGATGATCGATGCGATCGAGAAGGCCATCATCGCGGCGAACCTCGGCTTCAACCCCAGCAACAACGGCGAGAGCGTGATCATCCACGTGCCCATGCTCACTGAGGAGCGCCGCAAGGCGTTGGTGAAGACCGCGCATGCAGAGCTGGAGCATGCCAAAGTGGGCATCCGCAGCAGCCGCCAGAAGGCCATGGACGCGATCAAGGCGGCCAAGAAGGAGGGCCTGCCCGAGGACCACGCCAAGGACCTCGACGCCCAGGTGGAGAAGCTCACCGCCACCTACAACAAGAAGGCGGATGAGCACCTCGCGGCGAAGGAGAAGGACATCATGAAAGTGTGACGCCTTCGCGTCAAGCCCACACCGGGCTTCCCTCACTGCAATTCCTGCACATCTCGATGCTGCTGCGCCACTGGAGCAGCGAAGCCCTGAAAGCGTTGTACGCCTCGCTGTGCCATAGTTCCCGAAAGCTGTGGGTGCGCAAGTCGCCCAGCACATGGTGCGCATCCTTGTCGAAGCAGCAGGGCACCACGCGGCCATCCCACGTGATCACGCAACTGTGCCACATCTTCCAGCAGTTGTCCTCCAGCCGGTTCTTCACCTCCCACACGCCTGAGGCGTTGCGGCGGTAGCGCGCGTACTGGTCCTGCGT
The DNA here is from genome assembly GCA_964517255.1 of uncultured Chryseobacterium sp. Taxonomy (GTDB): domain Bacteria; phylum Bacteroidota; class Bacteroidia; order Flavobacteriales_F; family PHOS-HE28; genus PHOS-HE28. The sequence continues at coordinate 5,587 of CAZFBP010000144.1, read as the reverse complement.
GGGGATCAGCGGGTGATCGTCCTGCGGGTCGTGGATCTGCGCGGTCTTCAGCCAGAGGTCATCCACGCCGATGCGCCTGGCCAGCGCGCGGGCCTCGGGGATCTGGTGCTCATTGGGCTTCACCACCAGGAATTGGAACACCACATGCGGTGTGAGGCTCTTGAGCTTCTTCTTCCACCGCACGATGCGTTCCGCGCCCTCGATCACCTTGGCCAGCTCACCTTCCTTGCGGTAGGCCTCGTAAATCTCTTGCGTGGTGCCATCGAGTGAGATGATGAGGCGCGAGAGCCCACTGCGCACGGTCTCCTCGGCCTTGGCATCGGTGAGGAAGTGCGCGTTGGTGCTCGTGGCAGTGTAAAGGCCGCGGTCGCTGGCGATGCGCACCATGTCGAGGAAGCCGGGGTTGATGTACGGCTCGCCCTGGAAATAGAAGGTGAGCGCCCAGAGGTCGGGCGCCAGCTCATCGATCACGCGCGTGAAGAGGTCCTGCTTCAGGTTGCCCGTGGGCCGTGTGAAGCTGCGCAGGCCGCTGGGGCATTCCGGGCAGCGCAGGTTGCAGGCGGTGGTGGGCTCGAAGCTGATGCTGAAGGGCATGCCGCCGATGCGCGGCACCTTGGTGCGTTTGGCGCGTTGGAAGCTCGTCCAGAGCGCGGCGGCGTTGCGCAGGCGCCGAGGCGTGGCCTTGCGGCTCCAGAGGTAGGCATCGCGGGCCTTGGCGAGCATGGGCGTGATGCCAGAGCGACCAGCGCGATGGCGCGCGGGCAAGGTAGCGTTGTTGCCCGCGCGCACCTGCTCCGCATGGCGGTGTGCCCATGGGTGGAAAGCGTTCCTTTGCCCGGCGCCGAAAAGTCCTCTTACCCTCGCCAACGAGCTACTGATGTGGGCCTGGCTTAGCAGTCGAATCCTGCGGAATCGCAACGGCATCCTCGTGGTGCTGGGCCTCATCACGTTATTCATGGGCTGGAACATGAGCCGCGTGCGCATGAGCTACCGCTACGGCGGCCTGCTGCCCAAGAACGACAGCGCTTACGTGCAGTACGAACGGCTGCTGAGCCGCTTCAGCGAGGACGGCAACGTGATCGTGCTGGCCGTGGAAGACCCACGCCTGGGTCAGTTGGAGCACTATCGGGCGTGGTGGCAATTGGGCACCGACCTCAAGGCCCAGCCCGGCGTTGACTCGGTCTTCTCCGAGGCGCACCTCTTCAACCTGCTGCGCGACGACAGCCTGATGCGCTTCCGCCTTCAACCGGTGGTGCCGGAGGCGCCGCGCACGCAGGTGCAAGTGGACAGCCTGCGCCAGCTTGTCCGTAATCTGCCCTTCTACAGCGACCTGCTGTACAACGACAGCACCGGTGCCAGCCTGATGATGGTGTTCGTGAACCCCGAGCGCTTCAACAGCGAGCAGCGCGGCGACATGGTGGAGCTGATCGATGCGCGCGTGCGTGAGTTCGAGGCGAACGGCTTCCATGTGCGCCGCAGCGGCCTGCCTTACATCCGCACGGTGGTCACCGGGCTCACCAAGGCTGAGCTGCGCCTCTTCACCGGTCTGATGCTGCTGGTGGTGTCCGTGTTGCTGCTGCTCTTCTTCCGCAGCTGGCGTGTCATGCTCACCTGCCTCACCGTGGTGGCGGTGGCCGTGGTCTGGGCCTTGGGCACCATCGGCCTGCTAGGCTATCCGGTCACGCTGGTCATGGCCATCATGCCGCCGCTGATCGTGGTGATCGGCATCCCCAACTGCATCTTCCTCATCAACAAGTACCACCAGGAGTACGCCGCGCACCGCAACCGCGTGAAGGCCCTGGGCCGCGTGGTGTACCGCGTGGGGCGCGCCTCCTTCATGACCAATGCCACCACGGCGGTCGGTTTCGGCTCCTTCGTGATCACCTATAGCGACACGCTGCGCCAGTTCGGCGTGGTGGCCTCGCTGAACATCATGGCCGTCTTCGCGCTCAGCCTGCTGCTGGTGCCCATCCTCTTCAGCCTGCAAGGCGAGCCCAAGGACCGCCACCTCGCCCACCTCGACCGCCGCTGGGTGGACCGTGCGATCTCAGCGCTGGAGCGCATCGTGCTGCATCATCGCCCGCTCACTTACGCCATCACGGTGTGCCTGGTGATCATCGGCCTCGTGGGGGTCTCGCGCCTTCGCAGCGACACACGCGTGGTGGATGACCTGCCGCAGGACCACGCGATCATGGAGGACCTGCGTTTCCTGGAGCAGCGCTTCGGCGGGGTGATGCCCTTGGAAGTGATGGTGGACACGCGCAAGAAGGGGCAGGTGCTGAAGGAGGCGAACCTCAAGCGCCTGGCCCGCCTGCAGGATTCGCTCGCAACGTTCCGTGAGCTCTCGCGCTCGCTCTCCATCGCCGACGCGGTGAAGTTCACCAAGCAGTCGTTCTACGGCGGCGACCCCGACCGCTATCAGCTCATTCGCGCCAGCGGCCCCGATCAGTTCATCCTGCCCTACCTGGAAGGCGCCAGGGAGAGCGGTGGCGTGGTGCGCGGCTTCCTCGATGAGGACAAGGCCATCACCCGCCTTACCGTGCAGGTGGCCGATGTCGGCACCCTGCGCATGGATCCGCTCCTGCATCGGCTGCGCGCCCAGGTCGATTCGATCTTTCCGCCCGACAAGTTCGACGCGGTGATCACCGGTACGAGCGTGGTGTTCCTCGAGGGCAGCAAGTACATGGTGAAGAACCTCGCCGTGTCGCTGGTGATGGCCGTGGCGCTGATCGCCGGGCTGATGGCGCTGCTGCTGGGTTCGGCGCGCATGGTGCTCATCTCGCTCGTGCCCAACCTGGTGCCGCTGGTGGCCACTGCGGGCCTCATGGGCTTCATGGACATACCCATCAAGCCCAGCACGATCCTGGTGTTCAGCGTGGCCTTCGGCATCGCCGTGGATGACGCCATCCACTACCTGGCTCGCTACCGCATGGAGCTCAAGCACGCCTCCGGCACCATTCGTCAGGCCGTGCTCAGCGCGCTGCATGAGGCGGGCGTGAGCATGATGTACACCAGCATCGTGCTCTTCTGCGGCTTCCTGCTCTTCAGCTTCTCAGAGTTCGGCGGCACGCAGGCGCTCGGCTTGCTCGTCTCCTTCACGCTCCTGGTGGCCATGCTCACCAACCTCATCATCCTGCCATCGCTCCTGCTCAGCTTCGAGCGCAGCGTCACCACCCGGAGCTTCAGGGAGCCGCTGCTCGACATCCTCGACGAGGATCCGGACATCGAGCTCGCCGAGCTGCAGATCGAAGGCGAAGAACACCGGAACCAATCAGAGAACAAGCACTGACATGAAGGGAATCATCCTCGCCGGTGGATCCGGCACGCGCCTGCATCCGCTCACGCTGGCCGTGAGCAAGCAGCTCATGCCCGTTTATGACAAGCCCATGATCTATTACCCTTTGAGCACGCTCATGGCCGCTGGCATCCGCGAGATCCTGCTCATCAGCACACCGCACGACCTGCCGAATTTCCGCAAGCTCCTGGGCGACGGTTCCTCGCTCGGCTGCTCCTTCACCTACACGGAGCAGCCCGTGCCCAACGGCCTCGCGCAGGCCTTCGTGATCGGCCGCGAGCACGTGGGCAGCGATTCGGCAGCCCTGATCCTGGGCGACAACATCTTCTATGGCGGCGGCTTGGGCCGCATGCTCAGCCGCCACACCACACCCGATGGCGGATTGGTCTTCGCCTACCATGTGAGCGACCCCGAACGCTATGGCGTGGTGGACTTCGACACCGATGGCAAGGTGCTCAGCATCGAAGAGAAGCCGGCGAAGCCCAAGAGCAACTACGCGGTGCCCGGCCTCTACTTCTACGACAACAGCGTTCTCGACATCGCCCGCGACCTGCAGCCCAGCGCGCGCGGCGAGTACGAGATCACCGATGTGAACAAAGAGTACCTGAGGCGCGGCAAGCTGCGCGTGGAGCTGCTCGATCGCGGAACCGCATGGCTCGACACCGGCACCTTCGCCTCACTCACCCAAGCGGGCCAGTTCGTCCAGGTGATCGAGGAACGCCAGGGCCTGCGCATCGGCTGCATCGAGGAGGTGGCCTGGAAGAAGGGATGGATCACCGACGAACAATTGGAGGCGCTCGCGCGTCCGCTCACCAAGAGTGGCTACGGTCAGTACCTGCTCTCGCTGTTGAAGCGCTGAACCATGCGAACGCCCGACGAGCACCGCGCGGCCATCGAATCGCGCATCAACCAATGGTGCGGCGCGCTGCCCAAGGGCGAGCTGTACGCGCCGATGGACTACCTCCTGCGCCTGCCCGCCAAGCGGGTGCGGCCCATCGCCACGCTCATGGCCTGCGAGCTCATGGGCGCTGAGGCCGACCGCGCTCTCGACGCCGCCCTCGGCATCGAGATCTTCCACAACTTCACCCTGATGCACGATGACATCATGGATGCATCGCCCACGCGGCGCGGGCATCCCACCGTGCATGTGCGCTGGGGCGCCAACATGGCCATCCTCAGTGGCGATGCCATGCTCGTGAAGGCCTACCAGTGCATGGGCGCCGATCCGCGCGCGCTGGCCGTTTTCAATGCCTGCGCGCTGCAGGTGTGCGAGGGGCAGGAGCTCGACATGGCCTTCGAGCGGGCCTCGCGCATCACCGCCGAGGAGTACATGCACATGATCCGCCGCAAGACCGCCGTGCTGCTGGCCTGCGCGCTGGAGGTGGGCGCCATCATCGGCGGGGCGTCGGCGGAGCAGCAGCAGGCGCTGGGCCGCTTCGGCGAGCAGCTCGGCCTCGCGTTCCAGCTCCGCGATGACCACATCGATGCCTTCGGCGATCCCGCTGTGTCCGGCAAACAGCGCGGCGGAGACCTGCGCGCGGGCAAGAAGACCTGGCTTCTGATCCGCGGACTGGAGCTGGAGCGCGCGAATGGCGGCGGTGCGCTCACCACGGCCATGGGCAAGCAGAGCATCGCACGTGAGGTGAGCGACATGGTCGAAGCGCTGATCGCCCTCGGCGTGCGCGATGAATCGGACGCGCTGATCCGCAGCACGGAGACGGAGGCCATGAAGGCGCTCGATTCCATTCAGGTGGACGATGCGCGAAAGGCACCGTTACGCGCGCTGGCGCAAGGGCTGATGGGAAGGAAGAGCTGAGGATCATTTCTTGAGCAGCAAGTCTTCAATCGCCTGAAGCAGATCTTGATGCAAGGGCTTAGCGATCTCGCGGGAGCTGATCGGAGACCCGTGCAACAGGATGTCCGCCACGCTCCCGAGCCCGATTCGCAGCAATACGCCCGGTACCCGTGGCAGCCACATCGGCCTCTTCAATGCGTTGGACAGGACCTTCGTGAACTCGAGGTTGGTGCTGTTTCCGCCGATCACGTTATAAGCGCCTTGCCTCGTCGCATCCTCCAGCGCACGCAGGTAGGCGGCCACGAGGTCATCGATATGCACCCAAGGCATGCACTGCTTGCCGCTGCCGAGCGGCGCGGCCAGGCCCCAACGAGCAAGCGCGGCCAATCTGGGCAGCGCTCCGCCCTCGTGCGCCAGCACCACCGGTGTGCGCAGTTTCACTACGCGGCACAGCGCGCTGCATTCATCCACGGCGCGCTCCCATTCCACGGTGATGC
>CAZFBP010000143.1:0-8149 GCA_964517255.1 uncultured Chryseobacterium sp. | reverse complement strand
CGTGGCAATGGCAAGTAGGAAGAGGGGAAGGAGAAAGCGGTTCATGGGTGCAGGTGTGCAGTTGGTTGTTGGGATACGCGCATGGCCCAGCGGGCCAAGAGGTAGAAGGCTGAGGTGAGCAGCGTACGGAAGGTGAGCGCGCCGATGGTGGCCGTGCGATATTCACCACCCGCCGCGATGTGCAGGGCAAGGAACACGGCGCCCACGAGCAGCACCACAACGGCCATCGCGAGCAGCCGTGCTGTCCAGCGACGCTTCAGCAACAAGCCGGCACCGGCAGGCAGGTAGAGCAGGGAGGCGATCAGGTTGGCCACCACCACGGCGGGCACGTAAGGCGATTCGCGCTCACGGATGCCGAACAGGTCCAGCAGTACGGAGGCGCTCAGGAACAGGGTGAGCGCACCGAAGGCGATGATCACCAGGGCGAGGAGTACGCGTGTGAGCTTCCGGGGTTCCATGGCGGTTCAGCGGGTAATGAGGTCCAGGTTGGCACCGATGAGGGCCCTGCCTTTCTTGCGCACATCGAAGGAGCGGCCGCTCATGCGCCATTGCAGCATGTGCAGGCGGAAGGTGCCCATGATGATGTGGCTGAGCGTCTCGGCGGAGTGGTCCGTAGTGAAGGCGCCGGACCGTTGCCCGTCCTTGATGGCGTTGAGCAGGTGGCGGCGCTTCACCACCATGATGCGATCAATACCGGCATCGATGCCGTGCGAGGCTTCCAGCACCCCGGTGGCGAAGATGGCCATGAGGTATTGGGGGTTCTTCTGGAAATAGGTGAACTGGCTGTCGAACATGGCGCGCACCCGCTCCACGGGTTCGGGGTGTGTCTCGGCCACAGCCGTGAGGCGCTCGTCGATGTTCGCGGCGAGGTGATGCAGCATGGTCACCAGGATCTCCTCCTTGCTCGCGAAGTGGCGGTAAAGGGCCGCTTCGGTGAAGTGCATGCGTTCGGCCAGGCGCTTGGTGGTGAGCGCCGCGAAGCCATCCTCGGTCACCAGTTGTCCGGCGGCCTCGATGCGCTCCAGTTGGCGGGGCTTAATGTCCATGGGAAGGCTTGAGGTTGAAGAAGGCGGTGCCGAGCAGGAAGACCGCGGCCGTCATGGCCAGCGCGCCGATGAGGACGAACACGGGAGGTGCCCCGAGGTACACTTCGGCCAGGATACCGGCGGGCATCATCAGGCCGATGAGCCCGAGCCAGGAGGTGAGCCTGGACCAGCGCAGCCGCTCACCGAAGTGGAGCAGCAGGTAGCCCATCACCACGTTGAGGAAGGCGAAGAGGTTGCCGTGCACGTGCGCCAGCCGTGCCTCGAAGTGCTTGCCCACGCTGTAGCTGTCCACCCAAGCCTGCTTGTCGGGCGCGAAGTCGCGGAGGTAGATGAGCAGGAAGCCGTAGAGCATGAAGGCCCCCATGGTGAGGAAGCCAATGGCGATGTTGCGTTGTCCGTTCATGGAGTGATCGGTTTGAACGCCACAAAGTAAGTGAACACTAACATGCCTGTTCGGTGAGGATCGTCACCTGAGCGGAAAGACAGCACGGGGGCGGCCTCGGAGCCCAGCGATGGAAGGGGCGTTCAGCTCGTCGCCGGTCTTTTGGGTTCAGGTATGAAGCTTCAGCAGCTGCCGATCGGCATCGGACCCACCGTTCCGCAGAGGGTCATGCCGTTTCGCCGAAGGGGTCAGCGGGGATGCTGAAGCCGGTCAGGTTGGTCGGAACCATGTAGGAGCACCTTTGCTGTCCGCTTGCTTGTGATCAGGGACAAGAGGATGTCATGGACCCTACGAACCCATTCTCTACTGCTGTGGCCCGTTGCGAGGCTTGGTTCGAGCGGCACCCGCATGCGTATGCGGCGGAGCATGCCGCCGTGCGGGCCTTCATCCCGGCGGGTGGAAGGCGTTGAGATGGGCGCGGGCACCGGCCGGTTCGCGGCACCGCTGGGCAATCGCAGGGCACGAACGGTTCACCGATCGCCGACCTTACCGCCACCGCGCGGCAGACGGTGACCACGGTACTGAACGAGTTGCAGAAGAAGGACCATATCCACATGGAGCGAGGTCGTTTGCTGATCCGCGACATGTCACGACTTCAGTGAGATCCAGCTTCTCACAACTCCCCGCCCAACGCCACCTTCAACCGGTACTGCGCTGCATTCAACTCCGCCGTGGCGCGGATGCGTTCCACCAGCATTTCGGCTGCTGCTTCCTGAGCTTGCAATGTTTCCATTGGACGGACCAAGCCTAGGCGCTGGCGTTCCATGGTCTGCGCGAAAGCCTCTTCCGCATCGGTGGCACCAGCCCGTGCAAGTTCCAGCCGCTCGCGCGCGATGGCCACTTCCTGACGAGCCACTTCCACCTCGGCGCTGGCCATGGCGACCGATCGGCGCAAGGTGAATTGTTGCAATTCGATGCGCGCGTCGGACTGCTTCAGTTCACCCGCTTTGAATACGCGACCCAAGGGTATGTGCCAGGTGAGTGCGGCATGTACTTCACCGGTAGGCCACAACGGTTGGAACACATCGCCGAAGGCGGAATACCCCGCACCCACGCGCAGTTGTGGAAGCAGAAGACCGGTGGTGGTGCGGCTGCGTTCAGTGCTCAGCGCATCCATTTCGAGACGCATGGCCTGAAGATCGGGACGAAGCAAATGAATGCTGTCGGCGAGCGCCTGTGGCGGCGATGGAGCGGGCGGGTCGATGGGAACGAGCAAGGTGTCCATCAGTGTGAACCGCGTTGCGGGATCCAGCTCGAGCAACGCGGCCAGTTGTGCCGATGCCTCGGCGCGATCGCGCCTTGCGCGTTGGATCCGGATGCGCAATCGGGCCAGGTTGCTACGTGCCAACAGATGGTCCGAGGTGTACGCCGAACCGAGTTCCACAAGTTGGCCAAGTTGCATGACCACGCTATCGGCAAGCATTGACAAGCGTTCGAGGGCTCGTGCTTCGGCTTCCGCCATGGCCAGCATGTAGTATGTCTCCACAACAGCGAGCAACGCCTCGTTGCGTTCCTGCTTGCCGGTGAATTCTTGGGCAGTGCTGCGCAAACGTGCCGCTTTCACATCCGCAGGTCCGTTGCGGAGATCCCACGAGGCAAGCACGCCACCACCTGCGGAGAAATTCTGCCGATCCACATCGGTGAAGAAGCGGCCATCGGCGTTCATCGCGGTGCCGTTGAGCGTGTGGATGCTGGTGCCGACGCTCAGTTCGGGCAACCACCATTCGCTGGCTTTCGCCAGGTCGGCTTCGGCAGCATGCTGCAAGGCGCGCTGCTCCAGCACCGTGAGGTTGCGCGCACCGCCCAATTCCAACGCGGTGGCCAGATCGATGGGCAGTTCCGGTTGCTGCGCGATGGCTGTTGAGGCACACAGCACCACGCTCAAAGTGCAGAACGAGAAGTTGATCGTTGGATGTCGCATGTCACTTCCGATTGAGGGGTTCCACCGCATCACCCACGCGAACGAGGTTGCGGCCTTCGATGATCACCTGGTCGTTCAAGGTCAATGCGGGTTCCATCACTTGGAACCGGTCCTTGTCCGCAAGTCCTTTCTTCAACGGCACCTGTACCACGCGCCCATCGCGCACAAGCATGAGGTAGTGCGCACCGCCTTGTGCGAACGCCGTGGCCGTCGGAAGGGCCAGCACGCTATCCGCCGATGCCGGCTTCAGCACCACGGTGGCGAACATGCCAGGCTGGATGCGCGCATCGGGGTTGGGCACGTCGAGTTGCACTTGCATGTTTCCTGTGACGGCATCCAGCGAGCGCGAGGTGCGCGATATGGTGGCCGTGACTTCCGCACCGCCCATGTCAGGGAAACGCACGGTGGCGCTGGTGCCTATGATGGCATGTGCGGCATCACGCGCCGGCACCGGCACCACGATGCGTACGGGGTCGATGGCCTGCAACTCGAAGAGGGCAGCCGCGCCTGTGTTCGACGTGCCCGATTGCACAAGCGCACCAACATCGATCATGCGCTGGGTGATCACGCCTGCGAAGGGTGCCTTGATAGAAAGGAAGAGGATGCGCTCCTCCACTGCGTTGCGCCTCGCCTTGGCCATGTCAAGATCAGCGCGTGCCTGATCGAGCTGGTCCTGAGGGATCAACGCGGGTGATCCCTCGCGTGCGCGTTCCAGCCGATCGAATTGCTTGCGCGCGGCATGTTCTGCGGCAAGCAGTTCCTGTGCGAGCCGGTGCAGTTCCGGATTCTCCAGTTCGGCAAGGGCATCACCCGCCTGCACACGATCACCGATGTCCTTGTGGACCCGCTTCACGTAGCCGCCCTCGCGGGCATGCACCTGCACTTGTTCGTTCGGCTCCACGCGACCGGTAATGGTGATCTCGCCACCGATGGCATGCGGCGCGGGATGCACCACGCCGACGGTGGGCAGACTTGTGTTGCCAGCTTCTGCCGGTGAAGATCCTTCGCCGGAGCACGCCGCGAGAAGCGCGGCGGCGAACACGGCAAGGAGGAAGTTGATGTGCTGATTCATTGTTCGATCGTGTTGGCCTGCTTCACCAGCAGGAAAAAGAGAACGGGAATGATGAAAAGGGTTAGCGCTGTTGCCGCAATGGTGCCGCCGATCACGGCGATGGCGAGCGGCGCGTTCACTTCGCCGCCTGCGCCCAGGGCGAGTGCGGTGGGGAGAAGACCGAGGACCGTGGTGCCCGCGGTCATGAGCACCGGGCGGAACCGGTCGCGCGCGCCCATGCGGATGGCCTCCGGAACGGACATGCCTTCCTTCACCAGTGCGTTGATGCGGTCCACGAGTATGTTGCCGTAGCTCACGGCGATGCCCACCATCATGATGATGCCCATGAGGCTCTGGATGTTCAAGCGTGTGCCAGTGATCAGCATCAGCAGTGCCACACCGATGATGCCCAGAGGGAAAGTGAGCAGGATGATGAGCGGCAGCTTGAAGGAGCGGAAGAGGGGAACGATGATGAGGAAGGTGAGCACCAGTGCGAGCAACACACCGAGACCGAGATCACCGAAGGAGCGCTGCATGGTGGCCACTTCGCCTTGAAAGGTGATGCTGTAGCCCTTGGGCAATGGCATGTTGTCCGTGAGTTGCTGGATGTCGGCGGAAGCGTTGCCCACATCGGTGCCCACCACATTCACATACACGTTCATCTCGCGCCCTAGGTTGTGGTGGTTCACTTCCACCGGGTGCGCCGTTTCGCGGATGGTGGCGAAGGAGCGATACGGCACTGCGCCATGGGTGCCTTGCACGGTCACGTTCTCCAGCACATGCACGTCGTCGATCAGCGCTTCGGGATAGGTGACGCCCACGAAATAGTGGTTGCCGTTCTTCTCATCGATCCAGAAAGCCTTGTCGTACGTCGTCGATGAGTTCAACGCGCTCACGAGGTTCTTGATCGCCTCCACCGGTTCCACGCCCAGCAGCGCGGCCCGCTCGCGATCCACATCCACCACTTTGGCGGGTGCATCGATGCGTTGCAGGATGCGTGTGTCGGCAATTCCTTGCACTGAGGCGATCGTGTCACGCACCCGTTCGGCGATGCGGCGCAGCTCGCCCAGGTCGTTGCCCTTGATCTGGATGTCGATCGGCGAAGGCTTACCCTCATTCAAAGCGGCGGTGATGAGACCACCGGTATCGAAGGCGATCTCGACACCGGGGAACTCCCTTCGGAACCGATCGCGCAATCGCGCGGCATAGGCGTTCGTGGCGATGTGATGATCGCCCTTCAACTGCACACCGATGAATGCGTCCTGCGTGCCGCTGTTGGGCGTGTAAGCGGCGGGCAGATCGTAGAACACGCCGATGTTGCTGATGATCTGTTCAAGGTCGTCGCCCAGTTCTTCGCGGATCACTCGTTCCATGGCGGCGATGGTGCTTTCCGCATCGCGCAACGTGGTCCCGCTCGCGCGCCGCACACTGATCTCCATCTGGCCCACATCGCTGTTGGGGAATAGCTCGAAGCCCAATTGGCCAAGGGTCCATACCGAACCGGCGAACAGGATGAGCGCCCCGATCAGCACCATACGCCTTCGTGCCAGCACCCATTGCAGCCCACGACCGTACCGATCGTTCCAGCGGCCGATCGTGCGCTGCATACGCCCGGCGCTCTCCTGGGACTCCTCCTTCAAAGGCCTGTTGCGGAACAGGAAGGCGGCCATGAGCGGCACCAGCGTGAGCGAGAAGAAGTACGCGCCCAGCATGCAGCCCGCTACAGTGATCGCAAGTGGCGAGAATAGATCCTTCGCCATGCCGGTGAGGAAAGTCACGGGGAAGAACACGGCGATGATCACCAGCGTGGAGGCCAGCACCGGCAACGAGACTTCCAACGCGGCATCGCGTGCGGCATCGAACGAGGGTTTGCCCATGCGCCGGTGCCGGTCGATGTTCTCCAGCACCACGATGGCATTGTCCACCAACAGGCCGAGCACCAGCGCGATGCCACCGAGCGTGATGCTGTTGATGCTTTGCCCGGTGGCCATGAGCACCAGCACACCGGTGAGCACCGAGAGCGGCAGCACGATCACGGCGATGAACGACGAGCGCACATCACCAAGGAAGAGCAGCAGCACCAGCACAACGAGCACCAGGCCACCGGCACCGGCCCATGCAAGACCGCTGATCGCGTCGCGCACATACGCGCTCTGATCGAAGATCACGCTCAGCTTCACGTCATCCGGCAAACGCTCCTGCAGGCCGGGCAACGCGGCTTTCACAGCTTCCACGGCAGCGATGGTGTTGGCGTTGCTCCGCTTGAACACGGGCAGGTACACCTGTTCGCGCCCATCCACGCGGGCGATGTTCGTCTGCACCGCGCTGGCATCCATGGTGGTACCGATGTCGCGGATGTAGATGGGGCGGCCATCGCGTTGCGCCACCACGATGTCGTTGAACGCGTCCACATGCTCCAGCATGCCACGCGCATCGATGCTCCAGTTGAGCGGGCCGATCTGTGCGATGCCACTGGGTATCATCGTCGTGTTGCGCTGCACGGCGTCATTCACCTCGGTCTGCGAGATCCCCAACGCTTCGAGCCGTGCTGGATCCACGTAGATGTGGATGCGACGCAGCGATCCGCCGTAGGCCGCCGGCGCGATGATGCCTTTCACGCCGCTGAGCATCTGCCGTAGGGCGAAGTAGGCCACGTCATAGAGTTCCTTGCCGCTCTTCACATCGCTGCTCACGGTGAGCAGGAGTAGCGGCTTGCTCGCCGTGGGGTCGAAGGGCTGGATCATGGGCGGCATGGTACCCGGCGGCTGGTAGTACATGTCGCTCATGGCGTAGCTGCTGGCGTTGGCCATGGCTTCGGCGGGCTCGATGTCCTCACCATAGAAGTTGGTCACCAGGCTCACGCCCATGATGCTCTTGCTGATCTGCTTCTCGATGCCGGGGCTTTGGCCGGTCCAGCGCTCCATGCGGCTGGTGATGTCCTTCTCCACCACCTCGGCGGGCATGCCGGGGTAGAGCGTGAGGATCTGCATGGCGCTCTTCTTGAAGCCGGGCAGGATGTCCACCGGCATGCGCGGGATGGCCACGCCCGCGAGCACCACCACGGCGATGGCCGCGACGATGGCGAGGTAGGGGTTCTTGAAAACGGTCTTGATCATGTGCGTTCGATCGGGTTGTGGAAGAGCACGCGTGCGACAGGTCGCACCGCGCGCGGACCCTGCCTCGACAGGCAGTCGCGATCGGAACGCTCAGGGAATCAGCGCTCGCGCGCGATCACCAGGAAGAAGACAAGGGAATAGCTGTCCGTTCCGATCGCCCAGGCTCGGAACGGCGGGCCACGCAATGCATGCGCGGCGATGAGCGGATGCGATCGGCATCGCGGCACCGGTGGCTCGATGAACTCCGGTTCGTCATTGCACTCCACCGCCACCAAGAGCAAGGGTAGCGGGATGCTCAACTCGGTCTGCGGCCGCTCTACGGTCACTTGGTCCATGCCCACGTAGTTGTCCGTGTGGATGGAGAATTCCTGGCAGTGCATGGGCGGCCATACGGCAGGACCGCCTTTCCACAATGCACGTTTCTCGCAGGTGCTCAGCCCCTCGTGGTGCGGTTCACCCAGCGGGTGCGCCACGCAGAAATCGATGCTCTTCCACGGAAGAACCGTGGCAAGCAGCAAGAAGAGGAGGGAGCGTGCGCGGCGCATGCGTGGCGAATGTAGCGGGAAGAGCCAA
>CAZFBP010000142.1:0-8183 GCA_964517255.1 uncultured Chryseobacterium sp. | reverse complement strand
TGCCTTCGAGGCTGAACTCGACCGCTGGGCGGCCGCTGGGCGGCGGCGTTTGCCCGAAGAGCAGGTTGAGGAAAGGGATGAACACGAGCAGCGAACCCAGGTGGAAGACCGTGCTCACGAGGTTGAACACCACATTGAGCACCGCATAGCGCCGGTAGGGCCGGGCATAACGGAGGATGCGGAAGAAGTTGCGCATGCTGCGCGGCGAATGTAGGGGCGTGGGTTGGGGCACGACCCCGGCTCGTGGGCCGGGGTGACGATGAGGGCCGCCTACATTCGCAGCCATGGACAGCCTGCGACAGAACAAGGTGAACAGCTTGCTGCTGAAGGAGATCGCAGCGGTATTCCAGACCGAGGGCCGCGCGCTTCTGCCCGGCGGACTCATCACCGTGACGGGCGTGCGATGCAGCCCCGATCTCGGGGTGGCCAAGGTCTATCTCAGTCTCTTCCCGGTTAAGGACAAGGCGGCCGTGATGGAGCGCATCAAGGAGCAATCGCACCGCTTGCGCGGGCAGCTGGGCGGACGCATCGGCAAGCAGATGCGCGTGGTGCCCGAGCTGCTCTTCTACCTGGATGATTCGCTGGACCGAGCGGAGGCCATCGACAAGCTCCTAAAGGGCTAGCCGGGCAGGTGAGAATGTAAAATGTAAAATGATGAATGTAGAATGCAAAATGGATGAGCCACGAGTGGGCAGGAATCACGGTGGCCATCGCGAAAGGTCTTTAGCACGAGGTCATTCGCCATTGTTCATTTTACATTCTACATTCTACATTCTCTGACCCGCCATGCAATACGATCCCGTCAAGCGCCGCCTCGGAGTGGTGTTCAAGCGCACTCCCGGTCTGCGCAAGCTGTTCTACCGCCTTCTCGATCTGCTGCTGCTGCGCTGCTGGCACATCCAGCGCGAGCTGCGTCCATGGATCAATGAGATGCGCTCACGTTCGGTCAACCCTCAACCCGCTCAACCTTCAACCCTCAACCCTCCGTCCATCTACGACGCGGGCGCCGGCTTCGGGCAGTACAGCTACTGGCTCAGCGGCCAATTGCCCACGGCGCGCATCACCGCCATCGATGTGAAGGACGAGCAAGTAGCGGACTGCAATGCCTTCTTCCAGAAGATCGGAAGGCCTCAAGTGAAGTTCGAAGTGGGCGATGTGACGAAGTTCCAACAGCCCAACAGCTTCGACCTGGTGGTGTGCGTTGATGTGATGGAGCACATCCTGGAGGATGAGGCCGCGCTGCGCTGCTACAGCACCTCGTTGAAGGAAGGCGGCATGCTGATCATCAGCACCCCCAGCGACCAAGGCGGCAGCGATGTGCATGAGGAAGGCGAAGGCTCCTTCATCGAGGAGCACGTGCGCGACGGTTACAACATCGACGACATCCGTGCGAAGGCGCTGCGCAACGGCTTCTCCAAGGTGGAAGCGCGCTACAGCTACGGCACGCCGGGCAAGATCAGCTGGAAGCTCAGCATGAAGTGGCCGTTGGTGATGCTGCAAGCGAGCAAGATCTTCTTCATCGTGCTGCCATTCTACTACCTCATCGCCTACCCCATCGCCTTCGTGCTGAACATGGCCGATGTGCGCATGACGCACAAGACGGGGACGGGCTTGATCGTGAAGGCGTGGAAGTGATACTCGTCAATCAACTGAAGGTTCATCAGGTGCCGCCGCATCACGCAGTGCGGTGCGCTTCCTTGGCAGCAACTGATAGGCGCCTGTAAGGACCGCCTGCTCGGTCCATAAGGGCGAGAGGTACATGTCCGAGTGGTCCTTGATATCCGAAAGGCCGCGGTAGTAGCGCAGGCCAACGCGCCAGCGCGGCGAAATCAGCACGGATGCCTGGGCCGCAACGCCGATGTCGAAACGCCGCAACCCAAGGTCGTTCGTCTCGAACTCCTGGTATGAATCCGGCAGGTAGCGCAGATCGTAGGTGAAGCGGCCATGCTGGAGTGCGAGCAAGCCAAGCTGGAAGCCGCCGCCTAAGCGGAAGCGCCCGGCCTCCGCCTCCAATAGCATGGGTAACACGGCATAACCCAGCCTGCGCTCGGCCGAACTCCACAAGAAGCCGCCTTGCAGCCAGTATTCATCGCGACCGCTGATGCAGGCCCAATGCAACCCGGTGGTGAATCGCAACGGCTTACTGAGCGCGTGACTCACGGCCACACCAGCCGCCCAGCCCGGGCCGAAAAACACCTTCTGTGACTCACCTCGCCCGGTGGCTGGCCTAAGGTCTGTTGGCAGCCGACCCAAGCCCACGCCACCGAACACCGAAGCCTCCCACTGCCCGAATACCACTGCGGGCAACAACGCCAAGCTGAACAGGAAGGGCTTCATCGCACAGGCTGGTTATGTAAACGAAGTTAAGCAGCGACCGATCTTCACGCCGTGAACCTCCCCCTCCTCTTCGCCCGGCGCTACCTGCTGGCCAAGCGCAGCACCAACGCGATCAATGTGATCACGTGGATCAGCATCGTGGTGATCGCGGTGGTTACCGGCGCGATGGTGGTGGTACTGAGCGCCATGAACGGCATCGCCGAGCTGGTGGACAGGATCTACTCGCCCTTCGACCTCGACATCACCATCACGGCCGCCGAAGGCAAGACCCTGGCGCGCGACTCCATCGACCTGGGCGCCCTGCTCGCGCGCGCCGACGTGGAGCAGGCCAGCTTCACCATCGAGGAGAACGTGCTGCTGCGCTGCGGCGATCAGCAAGCCGTGGCCACGCTGAAGGGCGTAGAGCCTCAATACCTCAGTATGGCCGCCATGGAGCGATACATCTTCACCGGCAAGGCCGCACTTGAGGGCGCCACAGGGCCTACGGCCATCCTCGGCCTTGCACTGAAGGCGGATCTCGGAGTGCCACTGGACGATGGCGTGTTCCAACCCCTGGAGATCAGCGCGCCGATCCGAGGGCGCAAGCTCAGCAAGTTCAAACAGGCGGCCTTCGAGCAGGCCGCAGTTGGCCTCAGCGGCGCCTTCAGCATGAACATGGAATACGACAGCAAGTACGCCGTGGTGCCGCTGGACCTCGCCGCCGAACTGCTCCACTACGACAGCGCCGCCAGCGCCTTGGAACTGAAGCTGAAGCCCAAGGCCGACATGGACCGCACCGCGCGTGAAATCGCCGCAACGCTGGGCCCGCGGTACACGGTGAAGACGCGCTACCAGAAGAACGCACTGATGTACCAGACCAACGCCACCGAGAAGCTCGTGGCCTTCGTGGTGCTCGCCTTCATCGGATTGATCGGCGCGTTCAACGTGATCGCCTCGCTCACCATGATGATGATCGAGAAGAAGGAGGACATGCGCACCCTGATGAGCATGGGCGCCACGGCGAACACCGTGCGCCGCATCTTCCTGCACGAGGGCTTGCTCATCGTCTTCGCGGGCGCTGCGGTCGGCATCGTGCTCGGCGTGGGCATCGTGCTGGCGCAGCAGCGCTTCGCCTTCGTGGAAATGGCCGAGGCGATGACCGATTCGTTCCCGGTGAAACTCGTGGGCAGCGACCTGCTGCTGATCACGGCCACGGTGCTCGCCATCGGCCTGCTGGCCACTTGGGTGCCGCTGCGCGCGCTCAGCCGGCGCTTCCTCTATGCCACGGCGGCGAGGGTGTAGGTCGCGATCACCTCATCCAGGATCTCCTCGATCACCACCGGATCCTTCTCCGTGCAGAGTCGCAAACGCACCTCCTTCACGTTGGGCAGGCCCTTCAGGTAATTGCCGTAGTGGCGGCGCATCTCCACCACGCCTTCCCATGCGCCCTTCCAAGCGAGGGATGCACGCAAGTGCTGGCGCGCGGCCTCCACACGGTCGGTGATGGTGGGGGGCGTCTGGTGCCTGCCCGTGGCGATGAAGTGCTTGATCTCATTGAAGATCCACGGGTGGCCGATGCTCGCGCGGCCGATCATCACGCCATCAACGCCGTAGCGATTGCGATACTCAACCGCCTTCTCCGGTGAATCGATGTCGCCATTGCCGAAGATGGGGATGTGCATGCGCGGGTTGTTCTTCACCGCACCGATGAATGTCCAATCCGCCGGGCCCTTGTACAGCTGTGCGCGCGTGCGGCCATGGATGCTGAGCGCATGGATGCCCACATCCTGCAGGCGCTCCGCGACTTCGATGATGTTCTTGCTCTTGTCGTCCCAGCCAAGGCGCGTCTTCACGGTCACGGGCAGCTTCACGGCCTTCACCACCTTCTCGGTGAGCCGCACCATCTTATCGATGTCGAGCAGCAGGCAGGCCCCTGCGCCCTTGCTCACCACCTTGTGCACGGGGCAGCCGTAGTTGATGTCGATGAGGTCGGGCTTGGCGGCCTCGGCGATGCGCGCGGCCTCTTCCATGGCATCCTCACTGCCACCGAAAAGCTGGATGCCGATGGGGCGCTCGGCCTCGAAGATGTCGAGCTTCTTCAAGCCCTTCGCCGCTTGGCGGATGAGGCCCTCGCTGCTGATGAACTCGGTGAACATCAGGTCCGCGCCATGCTGCTTGCACAGGGCGCGGAAGGGAGGGTCGCTCACGTCCTCCATGGGCGCGAGCAGCAGCGGGAATTCCGGCAGTTGTATAGGGCCGATGCGGGGCATTGCTGGAAGGATCGCGAATGTACAGGGTGCGCACGGCCGACATTTGGAGCATGCCGATGAAAGAACCCACCGTGACCAAGAAAGCGCTTCTCAAGGGCGTGGAGGACCTTCCTGAGCGCATGCCGGTTGATGAGGTCATCGACCGAATCGTCTTACTGAGCAAGATCGAGCGAGGGCTGAAAACGCTTCAACTTCGACACCCCGATCAACGAGTTCAACCGACTAACCCGATGACCCAGCGATTGCGTTTATGGGTAGAATCCGCCAATGGCATTATAGCAGATTCACTTGATTGACCAAGTGAAACACAGGAGTCGGACACCTGCTCACGAATCGACTCAAGTCGATAAGCTCACTCGAGCGCGCCCGGCATCGGGCATGATTCTCGGCTGGACGAAGACCATGGGTGGCTCCATTGACCCTACAGTCCCAACAGCACCTCCCCCGCCTCCTTGTTCCCGAACACCATCTTATCGGGATCCTCCATCATCTGCTTCACGGCCATGAGGAAGCTCACGCCCTATCGGTTCCTGCAATACATGGCGAACTTCTCCCTGCTCCTCGCCGCATGCTCCTTGGTGATCAGTTGGTCATCGAACCGCTTCAGGAAGCTCTTCGGGATGTGCGGATTATTCAGCGTCGCACCACGAGACATCAGGTACTCAGCCCGCTGTTGAAGGATCCCGAGCATTCTCTCTGGCGAATAACCACTGTCCAGATCCATGGCGGCTTGATACTCGGCCACGGTCCATTGCTTTTTGTAAAGCCGTTGTGCGTCAGCTAATGAGTATGATGATTGGGCGCCGCAGATCTCGATCAGGTCATCCTTGGTGAGCTTCCGCGCCACGCGCCTTCCGATCTCAAAATCAGGCTTGATGTATGCCTCCAACTGCGCGATCCAAGGCTCCATCTCATCAGGGGTGAGACAAAGGGTCGAAGTGAGCCTCGGCTTACCGCCTTTCACCGCGTAGTATCCGATCACCCAGATCTTCTCGCGCCATCTTCGGATGTGGTCCATGCCCACATCGCGCGCTGTGCTGATGGTATCGGTCGTTGTGCTCTTGACCTCAACCGGTACCTGCAACGCTTTACCCTTCACCTTGGTCTCGAACCATGCGTCCTCGCCGCCCCGCGCATGATCGGGGTCCCAGACCAGGTTGAAGAGGTTGCAAAGCTCCTGCTCGCGGCTATCGTCCTGAACGGCCATGGCTCAAACCAAGGCGTCCAAAATAGACCGGGCCACGTGATAGGCCACTGGCGGCGCCACGGAGTTGCCGATCTGCCCGAGCTGTTGATACACCGCTCCTTTGAACTCCCACTCGGCGGGGAAGCCTTGCAGCAGCGCGCAATCCTGCACCGACAAGCGGAAGTGGCCATTCTCCGGCGGGAATAAGCTGGCCTTCACGCGGTCGCTCTGCACGCCGTTGGGCCACACCTGCATGCGGCCCCACGCTTCCAACGAAGCCTTGCTATTCACAACACCCGTGCAACTGCGCGGACCCGTGAAACCGGAGCGCAGCGTCGGCGCGATGCCATCCACGCCGATTTCCGGCAGGCCAAGCGCCTCACGCACGGTGATGCAAGTGCTCAAGGCGCCATCGGGGTCCGGCAATACGGTATGCGTTGGAGTAGGCAGCACGAAGCACGCATGGTCCTCGATATCGCGGAAGCCCACGATGAACACGCGTTTGCGGATCTGCGGGACGCCGAACTGCTCGGCCTGCATGATGAAGCGATGCAAATGGTAGTGACCACGCAATGGAAGCTCGATGGTCTGCTTCACGAACTCCGAAAACTTCGGGTTCAGTAGGCCCGGTACATTCTCAGCAACGAATACCCGGGGCCGAATAGCCAGCACCGCCTTGATGAAGGACGGCCACATGTTGCGCTCATCTTCCGCGCCGCGCTGATGTCCTGCAACGCTAAAGGGCTGGCACGGAGGGCCGCCATGGATCAGATCGACCTGGTCGCGATACTGCGCCCAGTCCACCTGTTGCACATCGCCCTTCATGCGACCGGCGTACACGTTCCAGTCGGGGCGGTTGTGCAGGAGCGTGACCCCGCAGATGTCGAGGATTTCATACGACGCCGCATGCGCGAATCCCGCCCGCTCGAAACCCAGATCGAGCCCGCCGCCGCCGCTGAACATGCTCAGGGCGCGCATGCCCTTGGGAGGCAGCACAGGCATGATCTCGCCGGGGTCGAAGCGCGGCACATTCACCGGATGCACCGGCTCCAGCGCGCCCTCGACCAAGGCCAAACGCTTGCGCGCATTGCTGCGCTGCGTGGTGCGGCGGTACTCGGCGCGGCGTTCCTGGGTGAGGGCGTAGGCCATTGACGGGGATTACGTCAGGGATGCGGTGAACAAAGTAGGAATAGCCTTGAATGATCGCTTCCGCTCTGCTAAACCAATTCTTCAAAGGCTTTCAACAGCAAGAATAACCTACGGCGAGATCGTTCAACCTTTGTAGGCCATGGAATACCCCACCCTCCTTCCCAAGATCATCACTCTCTTCAAGGCACATATCCGAGAGCTTGAACGAATGGCTCGCGCGGAACTTGAGCAGCCAAACATGAAGGATGAACAGCGCTGCACTGTGCACAAGGATCTGGACGCTTTTCACATCGAGGCAGAATACCTACGGGCCGGAGCAGATGAAGGAGCGTTCGTGTCCGTTTCCGCCACCCCAAACTACGAGGTCGAGGATGGGCAATATCGATGGCGCATTGAAACATGGCCAAGTCTAGGCGAAACTTGGAATAGCGATGCGATTGAAATGTCAAGGTTGATACTTCTGTTTCCCAAGCACCGCAAAGAGATAGCGGGGCGCTATCCGCATTACTGCCTAGACTTCGGCGGGGATGCCTATGAGCGGATGAAATCAACCATCGAATTCGCCGAGGAGCAAAACATGAGCTTTGAAGATTCCGTCCGCCTAACCATGCGGACGCACATTGTGACTCTGTAAGACTTACAGCCCCAACAGCACCTCCCCCGGCTCCCGGTTGCCGAAGACTATTATCGGGCTCTGAGTCATTGCCTCATACCCCATCCTACCGAATCAACCCCCGGCGAATACTGTCCATGACCAACGAATCCCTAACCGCCGCTTCCATCCGCACACGAATTCGCGCCTCTACTTCCGAGTTCCTACGAGCCTTCTCAGATTCGGCGCACTTACGGCTGCAGAACATTTGATCTGCGTATCCGTCGGCAACGTCTCGTAACGGGGCGTCCTTAATCCGTGTGAGTTCTGGAATCGTGACCACAGCGTACTCCTGTTCATCGATGGTCATCAGGTCGACCTTCCCTGCAGGCCGGGGCACGATCACGGCGAAGGCACTTTCGAGATTCTCTATCCGAACACCATCGTTAGCGCACCTATAATTCTTCGAACCACCACCACATGCAATTATTGCGATCGACAGAACTCCGATAATAGTCGAGGTCTTCATCGTCTTGTCTTGATGAATGAAACTACAACCCCAACAGCACCTCCCCCGCCTCCTTGTTCCCGAACACCATCTTATCGGGATCCTCCATCATCTGCTTCACGGCCATGAGGAAGCTCACGCCCTATCGGTTCCTGCAATACA
>CAZFBP010000141.1:0-8282 GCA_964517255.1 uncultured Chryseobacterium sp. | reverse complement strand
CGGTTTCACCGCTGTGGGCCGCGCGGCGTCACGCGGCTTGCTCGGAACAACAGGCTTGCCTGGCTCAAGAGCCTTCTTCGGCACGGGTGCGACCGGCTTCTTCGCGGCAGGCGCAATCCGTTTCGGAGCTGTCTTCGGCGAAGCGGCCTTCTTCTTCGGTGCCGCCCTCTTCGCGCCTGGCTTCTTCTTCGCCGCCTTCACGGCCTTGGCCGGCTTCTTCGCGCCCGCCTTGCCGCGCAATGCCGCCTTCACGGGTTTCGTCTTCTTCGTCGGGCGCTTGGCGACCGGCTTCTTCTTCTTGGCCATGAGGGCAGGTTTGGAGGGCAGCGGCTAAAGGTAGAAGAGGCCTTCACCCGTGCAAATCGCGCGCGTGCACCGCTCCTATATTTGCCGCCCCTCGGCCAAAATGGCCTTGGGCCTGGCGCGGTAGCTCAGCTGGTTAGAGCGCATGATTCATAATCCTGAGGTCGGGAGTTCAAGTCTCCCCCGCGCTACAGAGGCCACCCTGACCGGTGGCCTTTTGCGTTCCTTCGCCCGCATGCGACCGCTGCTCCTGCTGCTGCTGTTCACGGCGTGCTCCAAGCGATTCACCGCCCTCGATGAGCAGGCTATCCGCACGGCCATGGCCAATCAGGAGGCAGCGTGGGACCGCGGTGACATACCCGGCTTCATGGTGGCCTACGCCGATACGATCTGCTTCCACAGCCCGCGCGGCAACACCTGTGGCAAGCAGCAGGTCACGGAGAATTACATGCGCTCGTACCCCACGCAAGCGCACATGGGCGATCTGCGATTCGATCTCCAGGAAGTGGTTCCGGCAGGGGCTGACCATGCCTGGGTCACCGGCGCTTGGGCCCTGCACCGCCCTGCCGACACGCTCCAAGGCGCCTTTGCCCTGCTTTGGGTGCGGCAGGATGGAGGCTGGCGGATCGCGCGCGACCACACCTATTAGCATTGATGCCGCACAGCGACGCGCCCGTCACACTGTTGCTGCTGTGCATCACGGTGCTGGTCTCCGTGCTGGCCTTCGGCAACCACCGGCTCTTCGCGGAGTTGCTCTTCGAGCCGTTCGTGATCAAGGCGCGCGGGCAATGGCACCGCTTCGTGTCGCACGCCTTCGTGCATTCGGGATGGCCGCACCTGCTGGTCAACATGTTCGTCCTCTACGGCTTCGGGCAGCACGTGGAGCGCGAGTTGATGCGCCTCGCGCCGGGCGCTTCCTCCCTGTCCTTCGCCACGCTCTACCTCGGCGGCATTCTCTTCTCATCGGTCGCGGGCTACAAGCGGCACATGCACGATCCCCACTACCGGGCGGTGGGCGCCAGCGGAGCGGTCTCCTCAGTGCTCTTCGCATACATCCTCATGACCCCCCGGAACGAGATCTCGCTGGTCTTCTTCCCGCAGGGCCTGCCTGCCTGGGTCTTCGGCGCGCTCTACTTGGCGTACAGCTGGTACATGGATAAGCGCGGCCAGGACAATGTGGCCCACGACGCCCACTTCTATGGCGCCGTCTTCGGCATCGTATTCATGATCGTCATCGATCCAGGCATCGTGGGCCGCTTCATCCAACAACTCTTGGGCGCATGAGCGGAAGACCCTGCCTCTTCCTGGATCGTGATGGTGTCATCAACCGCGAGCGCGGAGAGCACACCTGGCGCATGGAGGACTTTGAGATCCTTCCGGATGTGCCTGCTGCGCTCCGCTACGCGCAAGGCCTGGGCCATGCGCTGGTGGTGATCACCAACCAGAGCGGCATCGGGCTGGGGCTGTATGGCCACGCCGAGGTGCGCGCGCTGCACCAACGCATGACAGCCATGTTGGCCGAGCAGGGAGTACGGCTCAATGACGTGCTGTACTGCCCGCATCACCCCAGCGTCGGCCTTTGCCTTTGCCGTAAACCGGGCAGCCTCCTCTTGGAGCGGGCGGTGGCCCGGCACGGGATCAATCCCATGCGGTCCATCATGATCGGCGACCGCGAGCGGGACATGCAGGCCGCGACAGCCATCGGCATCCGGGGCGTTCTTGTGGAGGCCAACAGCGCGCTGCTGAACACGGTGAAGCGCGAACTTCGCCCCGCATGAGCGAATGGGTTGACGTGAACGGCGAATTGCGCCCGGCCGATGAGCCGGCGCTGCGGCTGGACAACCGTGCCTTCCATTTCGGCGATGGCCTCTTCGAGAGCATCCGCGTGATCGGCGGGCGCGCCCAGTTCGTCGATGCCCATTGGGCCCGCCTCTCCACGGGCGCCGACCTGCTGCGCATCACCCTGCCGCAGGGCCTCGACCGCCAGCGCTTCGGAGAGGCCCTCGATGCCATCATCAAGCGCTCCGTGGCTGATAGCGGAAGGCTGCGTTTCACGTTGTACAGGGGCGGCCAAGGGTATTACCGTCCCGAGAGCGATCAAGGCGAGTACACCATCGAGCTGAAACCGCTCGCCGACGCGCGCTATGTGCTCAATGCCAACGGCCTGTTGGTGGATATCTGGCCGGAGATGCGCAAGCCGGTGAACGAGCTTTCGCGCCACAAGACGCTCAACTGCCAGTATTACATCATGGCCGCGCTCTGGAGCCGCGCGCGCGGCCTCGACGACTGCCTCTTGCAGAACGACCGCGGCAACATCATCGAGAGCAGCGCGGGCAACCTGTTCATCGTGAGCAACGGCGTGCTCTACACGCCATCGCTCACCGATGGCTGCTTGGGCGGCGTGATGCGCGCGCAGGTCATCAACCTCGCGCTGGCCAACGGCATCAAGGTGTATGAATGCTCGCTGAACCCGCAGAACCTGCTGGCCGCCGATGAGCTCTTCTTCACCAATGCGATACAAGGCCTGCGCTGGGCCGGCGGCTATCGCACCAAGCGCTACGCGCACAAGCTGGCGGGCGCCATCACCGAGTTGCTGGCCACCCTGACCGGCTAGTTGTTCGAGGGGTCCTCCGGGAAATTGGCCAGCGGAGCGAAGGCCTCACCCATGCTGCGCAGGGTGTTCTTCCAGAGCGCCTCCACGCGACGGTCCATCACGGCGCGCTTGCGGGCGGGCGCCACCAGCCAAGCGCGCTCGCCGAGCTCCTTGGCCAATTGGTCAGGGCCCCAGCCGCTGTAGCCTACGAAGAACCGCACTTGCTTGCTCAATTTGGGGTCCGTGGCCAGCATGGCGCGCAGTTGCTCGTAATCACCGCCCATGTGCACGCCATCCACCACTTCAACGCTTCCGCTCACTGCTGGGCCCAGCGTGTGCAGGTAGTAGAGCTCGCCACTCTGAACCGGCCCGCCGATGCCCACCAGGGCATGCACCGGCGGGAAGTCCTCCATGAGCTCGTTGATGGTGAGGTCCATGCGGCGGTTCAGCACGAAGCCGAAGGATCCTTCGTCATTGTGGTCGCACAAGAGCACCACGGTGCGGCGGAAGTACGGATCGGGCAGGTAAGGCTCGCTCACGAGCAGGCGTCCGCGCGCGGGCGGGCAGTTGTTCTCAGGCTTGAAATCGAGCAGGTGCGCCATCGGCACGGAAGGTAAGGCGATGGGCGGCGCGATGGGAGAGACCCGGTCCGGAGCGCGGGTATCTTCGCCCCGCAATCCGAAGATCATGAGCCAGTCGAATCATCACCGCGTGGAGTACGGCAAAGCGACGCTCGAAGAAGGCGCCACCGGCTCCGATCCCTTCGCCCTGTTCGGCCAATGGCTCGATGACGCCATCGCCGATGAGCTGCCCGAGCCGCATGCCATGTCGCTGGCCAGCATGGGCGCCTTCACGATCAGCTGCCGCATCGTGCTGCTGCGCGGCTTCGACGCGGAGGGATTCGTGTTCTACACCAACCACAACAGCCGCAAAGCCATGGACCTGGAGCGCGACCCACGCGCGGCGCTCACCTTCTTCTGGGCGCAGCACGAGCGGCAAGTGCGCATCGAAGGGCGCGCCGAGCACGTGAGCGTGGAGGAGAGCGATGCCTACTTCGCCTCGCGGCCGCGCGAGAGCCAGCTGGGCGCGTGGAGCAGCGATCAGAGCCGCCCCGTGGCCGACCGCACCGCGCTGGAAGAACGCTACACGCGCTGGGTGGATCGCTTCAAGGATGAAGGAACGGTTCCGCGTCCGCTGCATTGGGGCGGCTACCGCGTGCGGCCGGTGCGCATCGAGTTCTGGCAGGGCCGCACCAGCCGCATGCACGACCGGATCGTGTTCGAGCGCATGAGCGATGGCACCTGGCTGCGCATGCGCTTGCAGCCCTGAAATGAACAAGGCCTCCGATGATGGGAGGCCCTGTCTTGATGCCGTCGTGGCGATCAGTCCGCCTTGGGCGCCGCCTTCTTCGCTGCGGCCTTGCTGGCAGCGGCAGGCTTCTTCGGCGCGGCCTTGCTAGCAGCGGCAGGCTTCTTCGCAGCGGGCCTGGCTGCCGTGGCTGTTTTCTTGGCCGCGGCTTTCTTCGCTGGCTTCGCAGCGCCTGCGGCCTTGCGCGCGGCACGGCGGATGTTACGGATGCTGGGGCGGCTCTTGCCGGAGCTGCCTAGCCGGCGCTTCCCCTTCTTCGTCTTACGGTCGCCTTTTCCCATGTCTGGTGTTTGATGGTTTCGCGGCGAAGGTATTCGCGCGCGCTCTTCACCTCGCAGCCGATCGCGCCCTTGTGAGCGTGTGCGTGTGGAAAAGCGCGATCACTAAGGCCCTTCGCCACGGATGCGCTCCTCCAAGTGCTCGGGGCTGTGTACCACTTTCCGCGCCCAGGAGAGCTTGAGGGCGGTGATGGCCGCATCGCCGAGCCGCCAGTTCTGTCCTGATGCCCTAAGCCTTTCCATCACGGTGTAGAGCGTGATCGCGGCTGAGACGCTGATGTTGTAGCTCTCGGTGAATCCATGCATGGGGATCCGCAACGCGATATCGGCCTGCTCCTCCAAGGCGCTGCTGGCACCGGTGAGCTCGGTGCCGAAGCAGAAGGCCAAGGGCTTGTCCAGCGCGATGGTGCCCGGCGTGGTGTCCTGGGCGCGCGGAGAGGTGATGACGATGGCATAGCCCAGCTTCTTCAGGTGCGCGATGCACCGCGCGGTGTTGTCCTCCTCGCCGCGCCAGCGGTGCATGTCAACCCACTTCGATGAGCCGAGCGTCACATCGGGGTTCACCGTGTACTTGTTGCGGTTCTCGATGATGTGCAGGTCCTGGATGCCGAGCAGGTCGCAGGTGCGCACCACGGCGCTGGCATTGTGCGGCTGGTAGATGTCCTCCAGCACGCAGGTCACGTGATGCGTGCGCTCCGGGGCGATGCGGTCGAAGAGCGCGCGCTTGTTGGGCGTGATGAAGGCGCAGAGGCGCTCGTAGATCTCTTGGTCGGTCATGGCTGCAAAAGAAAAGCCCCCCGCCGTGGCGAGGGGCTTCCCGGATCTGGAAGGGGCTTACTTCACCTTGCCGGCGAGGTCAGCGCCAGCCTTGAACTTCACCACCTTCTTGGCAGCGATCTTGATCTCCTTGCCCGTTTGCGGGTTGCGGCCTTTGCGTGCTGCGCGCTTGGTGATGCTGAAGGTGCCGAAGCCCACCAGCGCAACGCGCTCACCCTTCTTCAGGGCCTTGGTGGTGGTGGTCACGAAGGCGTCGAGCGCGCGCTTCGCATCAGCCTTGGAGATCTTCGCGTCGTTGGCGATGCTCTCGATCAATTCCGCTTTGTTACCCATGTCCGTGTGTGTTTGGTGAGTTGTTGGTTTGTGAACTCGCGTCCAAATGTATCCGCAAAGCCGCGCCTGTCAAGGGTTTCCGGCGGCCCATCCGGAAAATGTTGAAAAATCAGGGGGTTTGTTCATAACTACTCCTGCATCCCGCTCCCAGCAAGGGTTTCAGAAAGCCGTCGTCGTTGAATTCTCGGCCTGCCTCGCAGGCGTTGAATCAACGCTCCGCGGGCACGCGGTCGGTGCCGTCGAAGCGAGGCGATTGGATGCTGGCCACGCGCAAGGGCCGTTCCGAGCGGGTGGTTACCGCATGCACGGTGCCGCGCGGTATGGCGATCACGTCGCCAGGACCGATGCGGAATAGCGAGTCGCCCAAGAGCATCTCTGCCTCGCCATCGATCACCACCACATGCTCCGTGTGCAGCGCATGGTAGTGCGGCCTCACCTCGTTCAGGACGCAGATCAGGAAGCTGCTCGAAAGGCTGTCGGCGTGCAGCGCGCGTACCTCATTCCCCGGGCCGGAGCTGCAAGGTGCTAACGCTGCGGCGAAATGCTGCGCGTCCGCAAGAGGGCCAGCTGCGAGTGCCAAGACGAGGATGAGAACGCGTTGCATCAATCGAATCGGGCGTTGCGCATGTCGCCAGCTCCGCGCAGGAAATCGGCGGCGCTCATCCGCTTCTTTCCTTCAGGTTGAAGTTCCAGCACCTTGATCAAACCACCTTCGCAAGCCACCAGGAGTGAATCGCCATGGACGCGCACCGTGCCTGCCGGCGCTCCGTCGTGGTGGCTCTCTTCGACACGAGCCTCGAGGATCTTGCAGCGTTCCGCAACGCCCACGGCGCGAAGGAGCATCGACCAGGCACCGGGCATTGGGGAGAGGCCGCGGATGTGGTCGTGCACGCGCGATGCGGGCCGTTGCCAATCGATGCGGCAGTTCTCTGGCGTGAGCTTGGGCGCCAGCGGAAGCTCTCTGACAGACGCTTGCTGCGGATGGCTGCTCCGGTCACCGCGAAGGATGCGCCGCACGGTGCGCACGAGAAGCTCGGCGCCAGCTTGCTTGAGCCGATCGTGCAATTCGCCTGCGCTCTCCTCGCCACCAATGTCGATCTCCACCGTGTCCAGGATGTCGCCGCTGTCGATGGTCTCTTGGATGAAGAAGGTGGTGGCGCCCGTGCGTGCTTCGCCGTTGATGATGGCCCAGTTGATGGGCGCCGCTCCGCGATAAGCCGGCAGGAGCGAGGCGTGCAGGTTGATGGTTCCGAATGCAGGTTTCCGCCATACTGCTTCCGGGAGCATGCGGAACGCGACCACAACGTACAGGGCGGCGGCCAGGGCGTCCAGTTCCGCGAGGAAGGCGGGATCACGCAAGCGTTCGGGCTGCAGCACGCGCAGGCCGTGCTGCATGGCCGCCTCCTTCACGGCGCTCATGCGCATTTGGCGGCCGCGGCCGGCAGGTTTGTCGGGCGCAGTGACCACGGCGGCCACTTCGACCCCTGCGGCGAGCAGCGCCTTCAGGCTCGCCACCGCGAAGGCGGGCGTGCCCATGAAGATGATCCGTTGGTTGCTCATGCGCGCTTCCAGGACTGGGGCGCCGAAGGTGCGATGCGGAAGCGATAGGGGAGCCGTGCATCTTCACCTGCGTACTCCACGCCGATGCGAGGGCCGATGATGACCGCGTCCTTGCCAGGCTTGAAGCCGTGGTCCTCGATGCGGATCAACCCACTCACAAGGTCGAGGCCGGTGTGCGCGATGGAGATGCCCAGCGCCTGGCACACCAGGGCCGGGCCATCAGTGCGCAGCGGCCTGCCCTTCCTCCGGGCGCTCATGGCATCGAGCCCCTCGTGCGGGTTGATCGCGCGGATGAGCACCGCGTGGGGTGTGCCCTCCTCGTGCGTGACCACATTGAATAGGTGGTGCATGCCATAGCACAGATAGACGTACGCCGTTCCGCCACGCGCGTACATCACTTCGGTGCGCGCGGTATGCCTTCCGCCAAAGGCATGCGAGGCGCGGTCGGTGATGCCGGCATAAGCCTCAGTCTCAGTGATGATGCCGCTGGTGCGCTCTCCGAACTCCGTCACGAGCACCTTGCCTAGAAGCTCTCGCGCGATGCGCACCACGTCCGAACGGGTATGGAAGGACCTTGGCAGCGCGTGCTTCATGCCGTTCCCGAAGGATCGCCGTACTCATCCTTCAGCATGCGCTCCGATCTCACGTCACGTTCGTAGCGCGCGAGCGGCTCGGCGGCCATGCTCCCGGAGCCGCTTGTGGCGGAAGCGCGCCCGCGCTTGCACACGTCGCAGTTTCCGCAGACGTCTTCGATTGCCTCGCCGAAGTAGCGCAGCACCGCGCTCATGCGGCAAGCTGAAGCGTCATCGACGTACGCGAGCATGGCATCCAGCCGGTCGCTCGCGCGGCGCTGCCGGTCACGAAGGGCGGCGGGGTCGAGCGTGAGCCGCGCGGAATCGCCGCGCGGCCGCAGCAAGGTGGCCAGCGGTGCATCGCTCCGCGGCCGGTAGGAGAGGATGCCCATGCCATCCAGTTCCTTCAGCGAGGCGATGAACCGCTCCACGGCGATGCCGGCCAGTCGCGCCAGCCGTGCCTCATCGATCAGGGTAGGCTCCTCGAAGAGGCCGCCG
>CAZFBP010000140.1:0-8338 GCA_964517255.1 uncultured Chryseobacterium sp. | reverse complement strand
TACCAGCCGGAGTTCACCATGTTCTTCCCGCGCATGTACAGCAGCAGCCCGAGCCATGTGCAGGCCTACAAGAGCTGGAGCGAGTTCCGAGGCAAGGCCATGCGCGGCACCGACCGGCAGGGCAGGCCGAAGAAGATCGACAAGCCCACCCAGGGCGAGAACCTGCGCTTCTTCCTGGCGTACCAGATGGACTGGATGTACTGGCGCTACTTCATGTGGAATTTCGCCGGGCGCCAGAACGATGTGCAGGGCCATGGCAACATCATGGACGGCAATTGGCTCACGGGCATCAAGGCCATCGACGCGCAGCGACTTGGCAACCAGGACAGCCTGCCCGGCAGCTTGTCCGGCAACAAGGCCCGCAACCGCTTCTACCTGCTGCCGCTGATCCTGGGCCTCATCGGCTTCGTGAACCAGCTGCTGCGCCATGGGCGCGACTGGACCGTGGTGATGCTGCTCTTCTTCTTCACCGGAGCGGCCATCGTGATCTACTTGAACCAGACGCCCTACCAGCCGCGCGAGCGCGACTATGCGTATGTGGGCTCCTTCTATGCCTTCGCCATGTGGATCGGATTGGGCGTGTTCGCGCTCTACGATGCGGCGCGGGGCCTTTCCATGCGCGACCTGGGCATCGTGGCGGCCAGCGCGCTGGGCCTCGGCGCGCTCAAATTCCTCGTGGAGGCACTCGCGAGTGACCATCACGCCGTGTCGTACATCCTCTTCTTCATGGCCTTCGTGGGTGTTGGCGCGGTGGCGCTATTCGCGCTGATTGGCCGCTCGGTGCGCTCCGAACCGATGCTGGCCGCTTTAGCCACCGTCGTAGGCCTCGCCGTGCCCGCCGTGATGCTGGCCGATGGCTGGGACGATCACGACCGCAGCAACCGCCTACCCGCGCGCGACCTGGCCAGCAACTACCTGGAGAGCTGCGCGCCCAACGCCATCCTCTTCACCAATGGCGATAACGACACCTTCCCCCTCTGGTACGCGCAGGAGGTCGAGGGCATCCGCACCGATGTCCGCGTGGTGAACCTCAGCCTGCTCAACACCGATTGGTACATCGACCAGATGCGCCGCAAGGCCTACGAGAGCGATCCGGTGCCCTTCACCGTGGCGCCGGAGAAGTACCGCCAGGGCACACGCGACGCGGTGTACCTGGTTCCCCAGGACGAGAAGAACTCGCCACCCATGGACCTGCGCAAGGCCATTGCCTTCGCCACGGACGACCGGAAGATGCAGACCGCCGGCGATGAGCGTTACGCGGTGATCCCCGCCAACACCTTCACCCTGCCCGTGAACCGCGAGCAAGTGCTGGCCAACAACGTGGTGGAGCCCAAGGACAGCGCCCGCATCGTGGACGCCATCACCTGGCGCGTGGGCCGCAGCGCCGTGATGAAGAACCACTTCATGGTGCTGGACCTGCTGGCCCACTCCGATTGG
Organism: uncultured Chryseobacterium sp.; assembly: GCA_964517255.1. Classification (GTDB taxonomy): domain Bacteria; phylum Bacteroidota; class Bacteroidia; order Flavobacteriales_F; family PHOS-HE28; genus PHOS-HE28. Next base: position 6,901 of record CAZFBP010000140.1, on the reverse strand, counting down.
ACACGTCCGATCTACTTCGCCGTGACCACTGGCCCCGACAGCTATATCGGCCTGCAGGACCACTTCCAGCTCGAAGGCCTCACCTACCGCGTGGTGCCCGTGGTCACCCCGAGCGATCCGCGCTCCGGCCGCAACGGCAGCGTGGCCGTTGACCGCATGCTCGAGGCCGTGACCGGGAAATTCCGCTGGGGCAACATGGAGACCGAGGGCGATATCTACCTCGATGAGAACATCCTGCGCATGACCACCAACCTGCGCCTGCAGATGAGCGCATTGGCCGAAGAGCTCATCGCGCTGGGCCGCGAGGATGACGCGCGCACCATCCTCGATATCAGCATCGCGAAGATGCCCGACCGCAACGTGCCCTTCGACCGCGTGTTGCTGCCTACTGTGGAAGCGTACTACGCCATCGGCGATACGGCAAAGGGCAACGCCGTGGCCGGAAGGCTCTTCACCATCATGGAGGAGAACCTTACCTGGTTCGCCAGCCTGGAACCGCAATTCGTGGCGCCGCTCCGCAAAGAGGCCGATATCACCCAAGCCGTGATGGGACGTTTGGCCGAAGTGGCCGCCAAGCAGGACAGCACGTTCGGCGCCCGGCTGGAGGAGCGCTTTCAGGCAGCCAGCGAGCAGTACGCGCTGAGTAAGTCGATGAAGACCAGGCGGACCTCGCGCATGCGCTTCTGACCAGCGACCCCATGGTGCTCGTGCGGCCACCCGCCCTTGCGCGCCTGCTCTGGCCCGGCTTGCTCTGGCGCATGCCCGCTGAAGAGCGGGCCCTCTACCTCACCTTCGACGATGGCCCGGAGCCTACGGTGACGCCGTGGGTGCTCGATGAGTTGCGCGCGCGCGATGCCAAGGCCACCTTCTTCATCGTGGGCGCCAATGCGGAGCGCCACCCCGAATTGGTCCGGCGCATCCGCTCCGAAGGGCACGCCATCGGCAACCACACGCACCGCCACCTGAACGGATGGCGGACCGCCACCGGCGAGTACCGCGACGAAGTGGATCGCGCGCAGGCGCTCACCGGCACGCGCCTCTTCCGCCCGCCTTACGGCCGCATCACCCGCGCGCAGGCGGACATGCTGAAGGCGCGATTCACCGTGGTGATGTGGGACGTGCTCAGCAAGGACTACGATGCGCGCTGCTCGCCAGACGAATGCGCGCGCAACGTGCTTCGCGCCGCGCGCCCCGGATCCATCATCGTCTTCCACGACAGCCGCAAGGCCGAGGCCAGCTTGCGCCACGCGCTGCCTCTGGCCCTGAACGAATGGAAGCGACTCGGTTACGCCTTCAGGGCATTGCCCGAGGAGGGGCTCACTGCGGCGCCACGGTGACCACGTACTCGCAGCGTCGGTTCACTGCGTGCTCTTCCTCGGTGCACTGCACGCCCGGCGCGCAATGGTTCTGCAGCCTCGATGACCCGAAGCCACGAGCCTTCACCCGGTCCTTGGCCACGCCCTTCTGTGTCAAGTAGGCGGCTATCGCATCGGCGCGCTTCTGCGTGAGGGCCTGCTCTTTCTCGCCGCCGCGCGCATCGCTGTGAACACCGACTTCGATCACGATGGCCGGGTTGGCGGCGAGCCGCTCGGCCAGCAGGTCCAGCTCGCCGCGGGCGCGCGGGTCGAGCTGCGTGCTCCCTTCGGCCCAGCGGATGTGCTTGAGCGCGATGGGCTGGCCCACCACGATGCGGTCGAGCACCAGGTCGCGCGCCTGCCCGAGCTCGATGATGCCGTTGCGCATGCCGATGGTGGAGATGGGCACGCTAATGCTGAAATGCCCGGCCTTCTCCACCACCACCTCGAATTCCTCATTGGCCTGGATGCGCAGGCTCACATCGCCGCCCGCGCCCGTGAAGCGGCAATCGGAGCTGAAGCTGGTGAGGTTCACCGCGCACACGCGAGCGCCTTCCACGAAGCCATCGTCGCCGCGCGCGCGCACCGTGCCGCGCAGCCACACGCCAGCATCGGCCACCAAGTGGATGTCGCGCGAGGCGATCAGCTCGCGCTCGATGCCCGCCGTGCTCAGATGCTGCTCGCCCTCGTAGCGGCCCTTCATCCTGGCGGTGATCCGGTACGACTTGTTCTTGCGCACGCTGAAGGTGTACTCGCCCTTGGCATCGGTGGTGGTCTCTCCTTCCGCTCCGCCGTCGAGGTCGGTAAGGCGAACTTCCACATCGGCCACGGGCGTCTCATGCTCATCGTCGATCACGCGGCCGGTCACCAGGAAGCGCTCCTCCAGCGGGGCCAGCATCTCGAAGGCGTAGAGGTCATCGTCTCCTGCGCCGCCGGGCCTATTGCTGGTGAAGAAGCCGCGCTTGCCCGCCGCATCGATGATGAACGCGAAGTCATCGCGGGCGCTGTTCACCGGCGCGCCCACGTTCAGGGCGCCCACGAAACGGCCGTCATCGCCAAGCGTGGCGCGCATGATGTCCAGGCCGCCGAGGCCGGGATGCCCGTTGCTGGCGAAGAAGAGGCTGCCATCACCGGCGATGAAGGGGAAGCCCTCATTGAAGGGCGAGTTGATGGCCGTGCCCAGGTTGCGCGGCTCGCCCCATTGTCCATCGGCGAGCTCGCAGACATAGAGGTCGGTGCCGCCGTGGCCGCCAGGCATGTCGCTGGCGAAGTAGAGGCGCCGGCCGTCGGGCGATAGCGCCGGATGGCCGATGGAGACCTCCGAGTTGTTGTAGAGGAACTGCTCCTCCGCCCCGAAGCCGCTCCCGGTGCGCGTGGCGCGGAAGAGGGCGAGCCTGCTCACGCCGCGCTGGCTGCGGCGCGCGCGGCCCTTGAAGAAATTGTTGCGCGTGAACCAGATCGCATCGCCGTTGGCGCTGGCCGTGGCGGGGCCTTCGTGGAAGCGCGTGTTCACCGATCCTTCGAGCGCCGCCACATTCTCCAGGTCGCCATTGGAAGCGACATCAGCGGTGAAGAGGTCGAGGAAGGGCTGCGCGTTCCAGGCGGCGCGGCGCTGGATGAGGCCTGTGCCCTGCTGCGCGCTGCTGAAGACGATGCGCTGCGGCCCCAGCCATGCGGGCGCGAGGTCGGCGCCCGGCGTGTTGATGACCAGCCGCCGCACGTTGAATCGGTCCTGGTCCATCTGCAGCTTGCGCGCGAAGAGCGCGATGTTGCTGCGCCGCTCGGTGCCCTCCGACTGCTGCAAGGCGAGATAGCGGTCCATCCACAGCTCCGCCTCCTCGTAGCGCTCGTTCGACTTGAGGGCCTCTGCGTAATGGTACAGATCGATGGGCTCGCGGTTGAGGAACTTCACCACCACGGCGTACCAGCGCTCGGCCTCGGGCATGTCGCCGAGCTTCATGCTGCAGATGGCGAGCCGCTTGGTCACGTGCTCATTCACCGCGCCCAGCTCCGCAGCGGTGCGGTAGAGCGCCGATGCCCGCGCGTAGGCCATCTGCTGGAAGTGGCGGTCGGCCTCGCGCACGTAGGGGTCCGGATTGCCTTGCGCGCGCGCCCCTTCCGCGATGGCGAGCGACAGCAACAGGAGGAGTAGCGTGCGCATGGCGTCAGAAGTAGCGCGGCGATACCGCCCGTCCGGTGAAGAAGCGTAGGTCGTAGTTCAGCATCACCTCATGCGTGCCGGCATTGTAGGCGCCGATGCGCGTGGTGGTGAGGTCGAAGGCGTAGCCGATGCGCAGCTGATCGTTCACCTGGTACTGGCCGAGCACCCCGAAGGCATTGCCCACACGGTACATGGCCCCCAGCCAGATGCGCTCGCGGAAGAGGAAGTTCGCGTTCACATCGATCGAGAGCGGCGCGCCATCCACCATGCGCGCCATCAACGAGGGCCTGAACTTGATGCTCCGATCCAACGGCAGCACGTAGCCGGCCGTGAGGAACCAGTGCCTGCGCTCCACGGCTGTGACGATGCCCGCCGCTGGGATCGCGTCAATCTCATTCTGCAGGAGCTTGGGTGTGCTCAGCCCCACGTAATAGGTGGGCGAATGCCAGAGGATCCCGAAGCCGAAGTTGGGAAGCAGTTCGCCGCTCACGCTGGCGTTGGCCGCATCGGGATCCACCGTTCTCAGGGCCGCGAGGTCGGCCTGGTAGAGGTTCGCGCCTCCCTTCAGCCCGAATGCCAGCCGGGTGTCCTTGCCCGTGCGGATGCGGTACGCGAAGTCCACGTACGCGCCGCTCTGCCTTGTGGGGCCGATGCGGTCGTTGAGCATGGAGAAGCCCAGGCTCACGCCCCTCGCCTTGAGCGGCGTATGCGCGAGCAGCGTCTGCGTGCTGGGCGCGCCCGTGAAGCCTACCCACTGATGGCGGCTCAGGATCATGGTGGTGAGGATGTCCGCGCTGCCTGCGTATGCCGGATTCACCGCCAGCATGTTGAACATGTACTGGCTGTAGAGCGGATCCTGCTGCGCGCGCGCCGTGCGCCCCGCCGAGAGGGCGAGGAGCGCGACAACTATGCGTGCCGCGATCCTCATCGGTTCAGGTAAATGAAGCCCGTGAGCGCCTCCTTGCCCTTGCCGAGGTCGAGCACGTAGAAGTAGGTGCCCGCCGGAGCCTCGCCTTGCGCGGTGCTGCCATCCCACACCACCGCCTTGTTGTCGTAGGCCGAAGCCTCATACAGTTTCGCGCCCCAGCGGTTGAAGATGATGATGCTGTTGCTGGGGAAACCTTCGATCCCGGGGATCACGAAACGGTCGTTGGTGCCATCATCATTGGGCGAGAAGCTCTCCGGCACGAACACATCGTTGGCGAAATCGCACGGGGTGGCTCCAGTGATGCGCACTTCGGAGCAGCCGTACTGATCGCGCACGAACGCCACGAAGGCCTGGCTGGTGTACAACGGATCGCTGGTGAAGACGTACGGCGCCGTGGTGCTCAACTGGCCCGCGAGGTTCGTCACCTCGTACGTGGAGGCATCGCCCTCACTGATGGTGAAGCTCACCACGTAGGTCCGGTCGCGAGAGATGCAGGTGGACGTCAGGTCGCTCACTTCCACTCCGCCCACCACCGTCACGCTCACGCTCGAAGAAGCTGGCGCGCATCCGGCCATGCTGACGGTGTAGCCATACCCGTACGTGCCTGGAGCGATGCCGGTGGTGTTCAGCGATCCGCCGCTGAGCCCGCCGCTGCCATTCAGATCCTGCCATGAGCCGCCACTCTGCGGAGCACCCAGCAAGCCGCTGAAAAGATCGAGCGCCTGCACGGTGTCGCAGGATAATAGCGCGCCATCACTTCCGGCGTTGGGCGGTTGGTTCACCGCGATGGCGATCACGGCTGTCGCATCCAGGCAGGGCAGCGTGCCCGTCACGGTGTAGGTGTAATTGCCAGGCGCATGCGTGCCCGGCACGAAGAAGTCGCCGTGCGGCTGTCCGCTCGGGTTGGTCCATGCGCCATCCACGTCGGGGTTCCCGCCCAATTGGCTCAGCAGGTCCACCGGACTGGAGTTGGCACAAAGTGTTAGGCTGGTGCCGGTGCCTGCCACCGGATATGGTGCCGCTGTTACGCGGACCACCGCGCTGACAGGCCCGCAGTCGGGGTCGTTGATCGTGTACGCGAACGGGTACTGGGAACCGATGGGCAGCAGGCTCGGATCGAGGATGCCGCCTGCACCCAATGCACCGGTTCCTGCGCCATCGGACCATGTGCCGCCGGACTGCGGGCTGCCGGCCAGTGCCGTGAAGAGGTCATACTCCGTGAGATTGCCGCACACGACAATGATGCTGTCCTCGCCCGCGCTTCCACCTGTTCCTATCTCAACAATGACCGTGGCGACCGACGTGGTGCAGGGCGGAAGTCCGAGCACGGTGTACTCGAATTCCCAGTCGCCATTGCCGGCCAGCGAAGGATCGAGGATGCTGCCCGACAGTGCGCCGGTGCCGCCCACATCCTCCCATGATCCGCCCGCTTGCGCGCCCGCCCCGAGCAAGGGGAATAGGTCCAAGGAAGTCTGGGTGACGCAGGCCTGAATGGTGGTGCTCTGCCCTGCGTTAGGCGCCGTGTTCACCGTGATGAAGAGCGTGGCGCTGTCGCTCACGCAAGGCGAGGTGCCCGTTACCACGTAGAGGTATTCGCCCGGCGCGTCCGTCGCTGGATCGAAGTTCTCTCCATGCGATGTGTCGCCGCCGGTCACATAGAACCAGGAACCTGTGACATCAGGCTGGCCGCCGAGCTGGGTGCGCATGAGGATGGTGGCGCCGTTGCTGCAGAGCTGGATGCTGGCGTTGCTGCCCGCATTGGGCGCTTGCGGCTCGCTCACCACCACCAGGGCGGTGGCATTACCGCATGGGAAGGCGCCCGGCACCGTGTAGAGGTAGTTGCCGGGCGAATCAACCGCGGGATTGTACACGCCACTATGGGCCTGCGATGGCACCACCGAGGTGTAGAGCCAGCTGCCACCCGTTTGCGCGTTCGGGCCCAGCAACGGGAAGAGGTCAGTGGCGGCATCGGTGGAGCAGGTGGTGAGCGTATTGCTCTGCCCTGCGTTGGGGTACTGCGTCACATTGAGGGTGATGGTGGCTGTGTCGGCCGGGCAGACGCCATTGCCGCTCACCACATAATGGAATTGGCCACCGCCGTTGCCGGGCAGGTAGGTGGGCAGAATGGCCACCCAATTCTGGTTGTACCACTGACCGTCGCCATCAGGCGAACCGGAGAGGCAGTTGCCCAGATTGATGGGAGGATTGGTGGAGCAGTAGGTGCATGACCCGCCAATGCCTGCAACCGGCCCGTCAATCACCTCCACGTTCACTGTGGCGGTGTCACCTGGGCAGTCGGTGAGCGTGGGCAGCACATAGTCGAATCTCCAAGTCGTCCCGGCAGCGACCTGCTGAGTCTGGAAATAACCTCCCGAAAGGAAACCGGCCGCGCCATCCACGTTGATCCAGAATCCTCCGGACTGGGGCGCGCCGCTGAGGTTCGCGAAGAGGTCCACG
>CAZFBP010000139.1:0-8396 GCA_964517255.1 uncultured Chryseobacterium sp. | reverse complement strand
ATCTAGGCGACCCAGAGAACAACACGATCGAAACCATTGGCTACAGTCTTGGAGCCCTGGCGAACGTGAGCGATGTGCTTGCTGGTCTTCGTCCATCAAGCGCGGAACTTCAGACGGAGAATCTCCCTTCTGACGGGAAAGACAAGGTTGGGCATGCGCAGTTAAACGTAGAGGGTGAGGTGCTAATCGACTTCGGCCCAGCAGGAGATTGGAAGAAGTTTGAGCTTGGGAAGAATAATTGGGTAACTAGTTCTTCTGAAGGCAGATACAGTTTGGTCAGTGACATACCGGGCAACACGTATTCGCCTGTAGCGGTGTCCGGAGTTAATGTGGACAGACTCCACCGCATTTCCGACCGGATGAACGTGGATCCTGGAAACTACCAAGTGCTGTTTCGCAGCTGTAGTTCCGCTGTTTCCCGTGCGCTTTCACGCTCCGGTGTGCCTGCCATAGGTGTACACCCGTATTTGCTACATGCGCAGATGTACCTCCGGAACCTTGGGGTTCGACCAACGCTGTTCTCTTATCACATGACAGCTTACTAGTCCAATGGTGCGCGATGTGCTCTTAGTTGCGACGCTGGTGTTCATTACTTCCTGTAGAGAACAACAGCCAAGGGCAAATGACCCTCTGCGCGAAGCATTCGTTTGGAATTCCCTTGCAAAAGCTGGTACGACTGCAAGCATCAAGTCAGATTATTTGCATGCGGACAAGTTGACTGGTTCGAGGCAACGGTTGTCGGACGCCGCTATGGCCAATATGCAGGCATTGCTGCAATCGATGCAATGGAAACGACATTCGCAGAGGAAGATTTCTCAGATAGTGTTGAGCCTGGAATTCTGCCGGGATTCCGGATGCACGTTGATGATACTTACCCCAGACCTTTTGATCGATGTGCTTGCCGGTCGAGAGTGTTCCATTACCACCGACCAACGAAGGCAGCTTCTGTTGTTGCCGCGGTGATTGGGTCTGTTTATAGTCATCCCGAAACACCGTAAGCTTCCGGCAATGAACATCGACTATCCCACACCACCGGACGCTCCACCTTATGCCATCAGCCAAGCGACTCAGGAGATTTCCTACACGCCCTACCTGAAGCCATTCAAGGTGAACGAACCTATTGGCGCTGATGCATTTGAGCTGGAATTCGAGTATGGCCCCGAGCATCAACGCACCAGGAGTTTGCTGCGCCGTAACGGCACCACCGTGAATACCAAGGTGTACCTGGGCAACTACGAAGAGCAAACGGTGAATGGCGCCGTGCAGAAGATCCATTACATCTTCGGTGGCGATGGCCTCTGCGGCATCATCGTGAATGATGGTGTGGTTGATCGGATCTATGCGGCATACACCGACCATCTGGGTAGCATCGTTGCTGTCACAAAGACAAATGGAGCGCTGGTAGCCGAGCAGAATTTCGATGCCTGGGGCCGGCATCGCAAACCGGAGAATTGGAGCTTGGGCCAACCGCAATTGCCTGATTGGCTCTATCGCGGCTACACCGGCCACGAGCACGCCGAACCCTTCGCACTCATCAACATGAACAGCCGCATGTACGACCCGCTCGTTGGTCGTATGCTGAGCGCGGACAACTACGTGAACGGGCAAAGCGCCACGCAGGCATTCAATAGGTACAGCTATGCGGGGAATAACCCGCTGAGCTACACGGACCCAACGGGCGACTACATGGCCATTGCCTTCTATGCCATGGGCATGGCGGCTGAGCTGCTGAGCAACACCATTAACGGTTCAGGCACCTTCAAGCAGGCGGTTGCGAATGTGAACGCCACGAAGGCTGGCGTGAGCAATAGTGGCATGGTTCACAACCGTCTTGGGGAGAATGCCACCTTGTCGTTCGGTATCGACCCATTCGCCATGGGCCTTGGCGTGCGGTACGCGCAGCGGGATGGAGACGCTACATACGGAGCCAGCTTGGGTGTTGGTGCCCTTGGCGGCTCGTATGGCGCCGCTTTCGGTTCATGGAAAGTAGGCGACTTCACAGTCGGCTCAAGCGTTGGCGTAGGCGCTGATGGGGCTCCGAGCGCCAGTGTCGGGGGCACATATAAGGATGCCGTCTCGTTCGGCATAACGCGCTTCGGCGGCGAGGATGCGCAATGGAATTGGCAGCTCGGCTATACGAATGGGAATTTCTCCATAAGAACGACGAACGATGCTTGGATGGGAAGTGACTGGTACCGAAGCGCTGCATTGGAAGTTGGTTGGGAGGAGTTCTCCCTTGGGTTCAGCTTGTACACGACCCAACCACCGATTCAGGAGTACAAGGCCTTGAAAGGTGGGGACAACACCTACCGTTCGATGTGGGACGGTTTCCTACGTAAGGAACCAAAGGCACATGGGCCTGGCACATATTCATCGGGTGAACGAAAATACGCAGCCGTCTATTTGGGATATAGCGATGGATACACGGTTAGTCGCTTGGGCATTAGCTCTGCGATTTTTCAAGATGCTTTCCAGAATGGAATACATCGCTTCATCACCCCCAATTCGCCATACTTCAACTCCAATCTGGGCACTCCAACAGGATTGTATTGGCGTGTACTTCCTTACAACCCCTGGTCGCTATACTGAGGCACCATGTGGCTTGCCGGACTCCTGAGGCTCGCACTGTTTTCGGGCATGTGCATGCTCACCTCGTGTTGGGCGGTCATGCCCAGTTGCCGTGGGCGCTTCAACACCTATCGCCTTCCTATGCTGGATACTAGTGTCGTGTTCCATCCACGGACGGACGGCATATACGTGTGCGAGGAGGCTAATGGAATTTTCTCTTTCCGAGGTGATGGGCAAGTAAAGTACTACCCCAACATGATTGCCAAGATTCCAAAGGAGAGTTTCTGGGGAGACCCCGCGATAATTATTGAGCACGTCAAACGCTTCGATGCGCTTAATCGACGTGAATTTTGGGGAGCATACGCTATGATAGGCTCGGTCCTGAGAGTCCAGCATTTCAACTACCATCAGACCGAGTTCTGCAAACGCAGCGTATTCGAATATTTTGGAACGATGGAGAACGACTCTTCATTTGTCATCACGTCCGAGATCGCGTACTGGTTCGACAAGGCTCCCGATACAACGCGATACCGCTATCGATTCTACCCCACCGAGTTCACTCCCGATGACCGCCGCATCTGGTTCGAGAACCGACGCTGGTACAAGCGAGGCCTGCATCCGAGTAGGGCGCGATGACTCGTGATTGGCGTGTTGATCCTTGTGTGGAAATGGACGTTGTGGAGTTGTGAGCATGGCCAGTGGCAAGGATCGATGGTCAGTCATTCACGAGTGGAAATGGACGTTGTGGAGTTGTGAGCATGGCCAGTGGCAAGGATCGATGGTCAGTCATTCACGAACGGCACCGTGCCATGACCAGCGGCATTGAGTGCGTTCATGCCGCCGGTAGTTTTGCGCCATCACACCACCCCATGAACCGCCAAGCCCACGAACTCGATCACCGCATCGTCGGTGACGACATGCAATGCGTCGAGATCACCCTCGACCCCCAAGAGACCGTTATCGCCGAGGCCGGCACCATGATGATGATGGATGAAGGCATCACCATGCAGACCATCTTCGGCGATGGGCGCGGGCAGAGCCAGAGCTTCCTGGACAAGATGATGGGCGCGGGCAAGCGCCTGCTCACCGGCGAGAGCCTCTTCATGACCACCTACACCAACGAGAGCAACGTGCGCCGCACGGCGTGGTTCGCGGCAGCTTACCCGGGCAAGATCATGCCGCTCGACCTGCGCGATTACCAAGGCAAACTGGTGTGCCAGAAGGACAGCTTCCTATGCGCGGCCAAGGGCGTGAGCATCGGCATCGCCTTTCAGAAGCGATTGGGCGCCGGCCTCTTCGGCGGTGAGGGCTTCATCATGCAGAAGCTCGAGGGCGATGGGCAGGTGTACATCCACGCCGGAGGCACCACGGTGCAACGTGAATTGTCCGTGGGCGAGACCCTGCGCGTGGATACCGGCTGCCTCGTGGCCATGACGCAGAGCGTCGATTACGACATCCAGTTCGTGGGCGGCATCAAGAACACGCTCTTCGGCGGCGAGGGCTTGTTCTTCGCGCAGTTGCGCGGCCCCGGCCAGGTGTGGATCCAATCGCTGCCCTTCAGCAGGCTCGCGGACAACATCATCGCCGCCGCGCCGCGCGCAGGCGGTCGTGGCAAGGAGGAAGGCAGTTTGCTCGGTGGCCTGGGCCGTTTGCTCGACGGCGACAACTGATCAGGCCTCGTCGCCGTCCTTGTGCTTGGGCTTGCGCGTGTAGGTCTTTCGGCTCTTCACCACCCGCGGGCGATAACGTCCATCCAATGCCCCAGCGGCCTTCTGCGCCTCGCGCTTGGCCGCACGCTCAATAGCATCCAGTTCCTTCTTGGTGATGCGCTTCTTCTTGCCCATGCCTCAGATGTACATGCGCCGCAACGGGTCATCCTTGTCGATGTTCTCATCGAAAGCGCGGCCCACTTCGCTGCGCTGCATGCGCAGCAGGTAGTCCGTCGGTGTTAAGCCGGTGAAGCCCTTGAAGTCGTTGATGAAGTGGCTCTGGTCGTAATACCCCGCCGTATCGGCGATGGCGATCCAGTCAGGTGAGGCGCCGCTTTGGTCCATCAACTCGAAGGCGCGCTGGAACCGTACGAGCTGCAGGAAGAGCTTCGGCTCCACGCCGATGCGGTCGATGAACCGCCGCTGGAATTGCCGAACGCTCAGACCTGCATCATCGGCGAGCGCGGCCACCGTGGTAAGCCCTTGCCGCTCCGTCGCCTTCTTGCAGGCGGCCACTATCGACTCATCAAGCGCGGGCTTGCGCAGGTGCGAGAGCAGGAAGGCCTCGATGCTGCCGATGCGCTGCTCGGCGCTGGTGGCTGCGCGCACGGACCGCTCCAGTGCTTCGGTGCCGCTCATCACGCGGTGCAGCTCCACGTTCCTGTCCGTGGCCTGCCTCAACTCGAAATCCAGGAACGGCGCAAGGCCCCACGGATGGAAGCCCGCCATGATCACCCCCAAGCGCCCTGGGTTCGAGTAGGCCACCGTGCGGGTGGTGTAGCCGGTTATGGCATAGCCAGGTGAGTGCTTGAGCGGCCCGCCCATGTCGCGCTCGTACGACTCGTCGCCATAGCTGAACACCATCTGCGCATGCGGCACCGGCAGCACGTTGACCTCGAAGGGCGGCTCGCCGGGTTCTGCTTCGTTCTCCACGATGAAGTAGTACGACACGTAGGGGGCCAATCGCTCGGATGGGCGCAGGAAGCTCGGTTCGGACATGCACCGAAAGTACCGGCATCCGATGATCGGAGGAATGCGACAGGTCAGTGTCGCCTTGTTCCAAGACCAGCGGGGGCTGATGGTGCCTGTTTTGCGGCCAATAACCAACGTCATGAACGCCACCAACCCATACCTCGCCTCCCAACGCCCGGCGGGCATCCTCTTGCTGATCGCGGCCCCCACCGCCTTGATCAGCTTCTTCCTGCTCCCGGCGGCCTTCGGCTGGGATTTCGACCTGCTCTTCGACCCCTATCGCGCGATCGCGCACGCCGGGGCCGACCTCACCCTGTACCGCTGGGGCTGGCTGCTCGACATCCCCGGCTACTACCTGCTCACCCTTCCATCCATGCTCGTGCTGCGCGCGCGCATGGATGGCGCATCGCCCATGCTGCGTGATGCTGCGCTGTTCTGCGGCCTCGGCTACCTGCTCATCGGCACCAGCGGCGCGGCGATCCTGGCCAGCTGCACCGATCTCTTCACGCGCCATGCCGCAGGAACCGATGCGGTGCGCGTTGCGGTGACGGAACTGCACGCCTCCATCTCCCGCATCGTCATGGACGGCCTGTGGAACACCATCGCCATGATCCTTTTCGCAGCATGGGCCTTGATCACTGGATTCCACATCAGGCCTTGGAACAACCCTGTGGGCATCGGGTTGGCCATCGTGGGCGCATTGGCCATATCGGACGTGCTGGGTGGCCTATTCCACCTCGAAGGCCTCGCCATGGCCGGCCTTTACGGCTACTTGTTCCTGTTCCCTGCTTGGTGCATCCTGGCAGGGGCCCGGCTCCTGCGCCAAGGCCGTGATTTGGCGGCATGATTCCATCTCAGCATATTTGATTCACCAAACCCTCCCTGACATGAAACGCCTCCTGAAGATCCTCGGCATTCTCCTGCTGCTAATTGCGCTGGCCGTTGCTGGCGCCATCGGCTATGTCACAGCGGCATTGCCCGACATCGACGCTCCCGCTGGCCTGAAGGTGGAACTGACGCCCGAGCGCATCGAGCGCGGCCGTTACCTGGCCAACAGCGTGTGCGTGTGCATGGATTGCCATGCCCAGCGCGATTGGGACCTGTTCGCCGGCCCCCCCAAGCCCGGAACCGCAGGGGCCGGTGGCGACAAGTTCGACCGAAGCATGAATTTCCCGGGGGAGTTCTACGCGAAGAACATCACGCCCTATGCACTTAAGGAATGGACCGATGGAGAGCTTTACCGGGCCATCACCAGCGGCGTGAGCAAGGATGGCCATCCCTTCTTCCCGGTGATGCCCTATCCGAACTACGGCAAGCTCGCCACCGACGATGTCCACAGCATCATCGCTTACCTCCGCTCCTTGGATCCGGTACGGACCGAGCCTTACCCGGAGAGCGTCATCGACTTCCCCGTGAGCCTCATCATGCGCACGGTGCCTGAGCCCGCTCAACCAGCGAAGCGCCCGGCTCCTGGCGAGGCCGCTCATGGTGAGTACCTGGTGAATGCCGCGGCATGCATCGAATGCCACACCCGGTCAGAGAAAGGAGAACGGGTCGGAGAGCCATTCGCTGGAGGCTTCGCGTTCACCTTCCCCAACGGTGCGGTGCTGCGTTCGGCCAATATCACCCCCCACTCCACCGATGGCATTGGCGCTTGGGACAGGGCCACCTTCATCGCGCGCTTCAAGCAGTACGCCGATAGCAGCTATGTGCCGCCCGCAGTGGCTTGGGAGGCCGGGGAGTTCCAGACCGTGATGCCTTGGACCATGTACGGAACCATGACCGAGGAGGACCTGGGCGCCATCTATGATTACCTGATGGCACTGCCACCAGTGGCCGGCCGTCCAGAGAAGTGGACTCCTGCGCCGACCGGTTCTTAGCGCAGCACGCTGTACATCGCCAGATCGAGCAGGCGCCCATCCGCCGTTCGGTAATCGCGCCGCATGATGCCCTCACGCTCGAAGCCGCAGCGCTCCAGCACCTTGCAGCTGCCGATGTTCTCCGGGTCCACCCGGGCGAACACTTTTTCCATGCCCAAGCGCGTGAACGCGAAGTCCACGGCCCACATCACGCCCATGGTGGTGATGCCCTTGGCCTCGTAGATGCTGCTGATGAAGTAGGCGACCTCGCAGCGGGGAACGGTCCAGTCGAATTCCTTGAGGAAGACCAGCCCGATGGGCTCGCCGCCCTCGTAGTCGCGCATGGCGAAGCAGAAGAACTCCCGCCGCTTGGCCTTGGCGATCATGTCCTTGATGTAGGCGCGGGTGCTGCGCGGGTCGCCGCAATGCGCGCAAGTCACCGGGAAGTAGGGCTGCAGGCGGGCGCGCTCGCGCTCCACGAGCTTGAAGAGGCCGAGGTGATCGTCCTTCTCGATCGGCTCGATGATGACCGAATCGCTCATTGCTCGTCGCGCATGCGCAATGCGGCCGCCCGCATGGCTCCAGCGCGTTCGCGGCCAAGGTACCGTTCGACACCGGCGTGCGCCAGATAGACCAGCGGCGTGCTCAGCAGCGCGACGCTGACCTTGTACATGTATGCCGTGAGCACCATGGCGGTGCATTGCGCGAAGGTGAAGTCGGCGCGCAGGATCCAGAAGGCCATGTAGGTGACCACCACGCTGTCGATGAGCTGGCTGATGAGCGTGCTGCCCGTGGCGCGCAGCCAGATGCGCTTGTCGCCGGTGAGGCGCTTGATGGCGCGGAAGCTGAGCGCGTCCACTAGCTGGCCCACCACGAACGCGCTGAGCGATCCGATGATGATGTTCATGCCCTGCCCGAAGACGCCCGCGAATGCCGCTTGCATATCGGGCACGCCCTGGTCCGCATTCATGCCCACCCAGAAATCGGCGGGCGGCATGCCGATGGCGAACCACATCACCACCAACGCGAAGGCGATGAGGGCGGCGGTGAGCAGGGTGAGGAAGCGCACGCCGCGCACGCCGTAGTAATCATTCACCACATCGGTGAGGATGAAGACGATGGGCCAGGGCAGCACGCCAACGCTGAGCACGAAGCTCATGCCCTCCTGCCCGAGCAGCGTGAAGTCGGCCTTCGCCGCGCCGAAGAGGCTCTCCAGCTGGAAGAGCTTCACACCGATCATCTCCGCCAGCAGCGCGTTGGCCACGAAGAAGCCGCCGAGCACGAGGAA
>CAZFBP010000138.1:0-8413 GCA_964517255.1 uncultured Chryseobacterium sp. | reverse complement strand
CGGGAGGTTCATCGCACTGCCCCAGGAAGCGCCACTGCGCATGGCCTGCTTCACCTTCCCGATCACCTGGCTGGTGGCCGCCGGGCTTAACGCGATGGCGTGATCAGCGCGCCGGTGCATCGAAACCAGGGCGGATGAACTTCATGGCATCGGGGAACTCCGCCTTGATGAGCGCGCGGTGGCGCCGGAGGAGTTCGAGGATGGGCACGGCGGCATCAGCCTCGGAGGGCAGCAGTTCGGCAATGGTCTGCCAGGCGGTCTCGCAGCGGTCAAGGATATGGAGCACGAGCTTGGCCGTGCCGTTCTCGTCGCTCTGCTGCGGGTCCGGCCCGATGCGCTCCATGAAGCCGGGGTCCTCGAGTTTGCCGCGCACGCAGCGGTCGGTCTTCACCGGAAGCATGGTCCTGAACCAGGCCACTTCCTCCACCGCTTCCTGGAGCACGAGCATCTCCGGCGGCAGCGCCACCCACTGCTGACCAGGCCGCCGCGAGAGATCGATGCCCTTGCCCTTGAGCAGCGTATCGCGCGACTCGATCCATTCATCGCAGAATTCCATGTACGCATCGCTGAGCATGCTGAGCTCGTGCGCGTCAACCCTGGCGCTGGTCTCCTCCTCCTTCTTGTCGAACTCCTCCATATCCTCATCGGTGATCTCCAAGGCCGCTGGGTCGATCTCGAAGCCCTCGTCATCCTCATCGTCCTCCTCGGCGGCCGCATCATCGTCCTCGTCCTCCGCATCGGGATCAACGCCGGCCCTGGCGCGCGGGGCCATCGCCATGAGGCGGCGGAACACGTCCTCCTTGCCCTCCACCTGCTCCGATGCGGGGTCGTCGTTCTCCTCCACCACTTCATCGGCCTCGATGCAGCCCACGCGGCATTGGCGGATGAAGCGGCACTTCTCGCACCAGCGGTCGCAGTAATTGAACACGCCAGGGATGAAGCCCTGCGAATCGGGCACGTGCGGGTTGATCTTGGGCAAGCCTCCCATGCCCTCCGGAATGCGGCGGGCATGGCCCCGAAGATGGCAATCTTCAAGCAGCGCGGCAACGCGAAGCACAATAGCGGTGTCTTACGCCCAACCAAAACGCAACACGTGCGCAGACTCTCCGCTCTTCTCCTCGCTACGGCCGGCTTCACCGCGAACGCCCAGACCATCAACCAGTCCGGCTTCTCCTTCAACCCGAACCTGATCACGGTGCAGGCCGGCGCCACCATCACCTTCCAGATCGGCTCGCCGCACAACGCCACGGAGGTGAGCGAGGCCACCTGGAACGCCAACGGCACCACCCCGCTTTCCGGCGGCTTCTTCTTCGGCGCGGGCACG
Source organism: uncultured Chryseobacterium sp. (assembly GCA_964517255.1). Lineage (GTDB taxonomy): Bacteria > Bacteroidota > Bacteroidia > Flavobacteriales_F > PHOS-HE28 > PHOS-HE28. Next base: position 7,089 of record CAZFBP010000138.1, on the reverse strand, counting down.
AATAGCTTCATGCCCACGGTCGGCACCCATTACTACCTCTGCTCGGTGCACCCCAGCACTATGAAGGGCCGCATCATCGTAGAGCTGAACACAGGAATCGGCGACGATGCGGAGAAGGATATGGCCATCGTGTTCCCCAATCCGGCCGGTTCTGAACTCGTGCTGAACGAAGGCAGCGCGGGCAGGATCGCCGTGCTGATCGACGCGGAAGGCCGCGAGGCCTATCGCCTCACCGTGGCGGCCAATGCGCGCATCGAAGTCTCCGCGGTGGCCGCCGGCACCTACACCTTGCGCGTGCTCGATGGCCAGGGTGCCGTTCAGCGCGCGCAACGGGTGGTGATCCTGCGGTGAGCGCATGCTTGCCAGCCGAGGTCCGGCGAGGAAGACCCCTGTCGAGCACGGCAGGAACAACGGAGCGGGAAGCCCGCGCCTCCCGCTCCTCTCCCATTCACCGAGGCCGGCTCGCTCAGCCCTTGTACTTCACCGCGCCCTGCGCCAGCAAGTGCTCGATGTCGTTGTTGATGCTGAGGATGAGCAAGCTGGTGGCGGTGCAGAACACCGGGCTGGTGATGCAATGGTGACCGTTCCAGCTGCCGTCCTGGTTCTGGATGCTGGTGAGGCGGCCGGTGGTCTGCTGGTACCAGTGCTTCCAGCCTTGGTCCTTGGCGATCACCAGTGACTCGCCGGTCTGGAGGAAGCTGAGGAACTCCTCGCCGCCGTTGTTGCCGAAGCCGCTGATCACGTTGTCGGCCTGCGCCTGCTGCTTCGCTGCGTTGTACACCTGATAGGCGGTGTTGAGGCGCTCAGCCTCGCCGCGAGAGACGCCTGCGTCCTCCAAGGTCTTCACGGTCACAGGCGCATCCGCCTTGATCTTGCCCTCCTTCTTGGCGCGCACCACGATCTCATTCAGCTCGCGGGCCTCGGCGGCGCTGTTGCGCGTGCTGCCGCTCACGGCATAGAGGGTGACGCCTGCTGCGCGCTCGGTGGCCACGGTGCCCTTGCCCGCGTCGAAGTTGCTCTTCTGGTAATCGCGTGCGAGCCTGAGCGATTCATCATCGACGGTGGCGCCCTGTGACTTCGCGCTCTCCAGCGCGGTGGCCGCGAAGCTGCTCTGCAGCACGCCCGCCCACCCGTCGCCGCGCTGGCTGCCGTCCGCGTTCTGCCCGCGCTGGATCATGTCAACGCAGGTGTTGAGCGCACGCATGGCACGGAGCCGCTTCGGATGCTGCTCGTTCAGCTTGGCCACGAGGTTGCTGAGGAATTGCGCGGTGAGCGCCACGTCGATGTTGGCGCCCAGCTTGGCCTGGATCTGCGTGCCCTGCAGCTGCGTGACGTTGATCGCGTTCCTGGGCGCGCCCTCCACTTGCTTCAAGAGGTACTCGGTGGCGCGGCCCAATTGCTGGGCATGCGGGCCTTGATCGAGCGTGCTGCCCATGCGCATGATGGCCATGGCCACCATGGCCGTCGTGGCGGGATCGGTGCTCACCGCATGCGGGTCGGTGATGTCCTGCCGGGCATGTGTTCCCGCTCCGTAGCCACCATCCTGGGCTTGCGCGTCCACCAGCCATTGCAATGCCCGTTGCTCCGCTTGAAGCACCTTGGCCGGCGTGGCGAGCACGAAGCTGCTGTCGAGCCCTTCGCCCTCGTAAACGGTCTTGAACACGCAGCCCTTGGGCTTCGGGGCTTCGCAGCATTCTCTGCGGTCCGCATGCGTCATGCTGGTGCGCGGATGGGGGCGGAACGAAATGAGCAGGGCGGCGATGCCCGCGGCGCCAGCGATGCCGGCGATGACGAAAACGTGCTTTCTCATGGCGTGTGCGTTTGGGCCTTTCCGCTGAGATGCGGAAGAAGGGCGATTTGCACACGCGGTACCCGGCTTTCCAGGAAAAGTTCAGAGAAGGCCCCAATGCCGTGTGCCTTATGACTGCTGGTGCGCACCGTTGGCCAGCCCCGACCAACTCAATCGCTCAACTCGCCGAGGACCCTTTCACGTGCCCCATGGGAGTTGGGCAACGCGCATCGTCATCGCACGCTGATGCGCAGCGAATCGGCGCCGAGGTAGTTCGTGAGCGAGCGATTGATCCAGTGCTCCGGATCCGGTGTGGCATCGAGGTAGCGCAATGAGCGCGGCGGGTCCATCAGCGCAGGCCATTCGAGCCGTCGCTCGCCCTGCGCCGCAGCTCCACGGATGGCCGCATAGCGCTCCATCAATTGCGTATCGAATCGCGCCAAGCGCCCGCTCAGCAGATCGGAGGTGAGGCGACCGCCAGAACCCGTGGCAATGCAAGCGACCAGGAACAGCGCGAGCGCGATGCGCTGCAAGCCTTCACTCATCTGCGGCCAAGGCCGACTCATCCGCTGCATCAACTCAATCCGCAGCGCTGCCAGCATGAGCAGCCATCCCGGCAGAAGGACGAGCAAGGTGGCGTTCACCGTGCGGTGCTGGCCCAGCAGGCCGCTGGCCCAGTACGGCAGCGCCATGCAGGCGAAGAGCACGAGCAGCAGCACGAGCGCGATGAGCCAGGGGCGTGGAAGCCGCTCGCTGAGCCCCGGCGATGCCTGCATCAATGCGCGCAGATTGGCCAGCCAGAGCACGCTGGCGAGCAGCATGGCGGGCGAGACCATCCATGTGATCGCGAACCGAGCGCTCTGCATGGCCCCGCCAGAGAGAGTTCGTGCGATGTCGTGCCGCAAGGGGAAGAGGTCGCCGCGCACGGCGTTGCCAGGTGCCAGGGTCATCACAAGACCGGAGGCGATCGTGAGCAGCGCGATCAGCAACAAGGGCATGTGAAATCGGCGATCCTTCCGGCAACGGTGGCCCAGCATGGCCACATGAAGGACCACGAGCAGGACCATGTGCAGTTCATTGAAGCCAGCCACCAACGCGGTCAACGCACCAGTGCCCAGAGCGCGCGGCCAGCTGATGCACCAATCGTTGGACCATGCGTCGGCGTGCAGCGCGAGGAGCAGGAGGAGCAATGCTCCGGGCAGCAGGTAGCTCACCGCGCCGGTGTACCAATAGACCCCTTCGCTGAGGTCGGGCATGTGCTGAAGGAAGAGCAGGAGGAAGAAGCCCGCGCCGACCGACGCGTCACGGCCGGAGATGCGGGGCGCGGCCGCACGGATCAGTCGTCGCGCGCAGGCCCATGTGAGCCCCATGAGCAGCACCGGCACGCAACGGTAAAGCCACAGTCCAACGCCAAGCCCTGCTACCAGCGGGCCGCGCAGCACCAGCGGATTGCTGCTCCAGCGGCCGTTCCAGTTCTGGTACTCATCGCCCAGGCGCGGCACGAGTTCCGTGCGCATGCCGATGGCGGCGTAGCTGAAATCGTCGGCGAAGGGATGGATGAAGCAGCAGGCGATCGCATAGCGCGCCAGCACGATCACGAGCAGGCCAGTGATCACGGTGCGCGCGCGCGGCATGCTCCAAAGATGCACGAGCACGCTCAGCAGCCGATGCGCTCCTTCACGCGATAGACGTTGCGCTCCGGGCTGTAGCGCCGCACCAGCTCGGCCACGAAGCCCACGGTGAAGAGCTGCACACCGATCACCATGGCAGTGAGCGCCACGAAGAAAAGGCCTTGGTCGCTCACGCGCGGCGCGTGCTCGTGCAGCACATAGACGTGCCAGAGCTTCTCGCCCACCACCCAGGCCGCACTAAGGAAGCCCACCACGACCATGAGCGTGCCCACCGAGCCGAAGAAGTGCATGGGCTTGCGCCCGAAGCGGAACACGAAGGTGATGGTGAGCAGGTCCAGGAAGCCGTTGATGAAGCGGTCAAGGCCGAACTTGCTCTTGCCGTACTTGCGCGGATGGTGCTTCACCACCTTCTCTCCGATGCTGCGGAAGCCCTCCTTCCTGGCGATGAAGGGGATGTACCGGTGCATCTCGCCGAAGACCTCGATGCTCTTCACCACTTCCTTCCGGTAGGCCTTCAGCCCGCAATTGAAGTCGTGGAGCTTCACGCCCGATACGCGCCGGGTGGTCCAATTGAAGAGCTTGGTGGGGAGGGTCTTCGAGATCGGGTCGAAGCGCTTCCTCTTCCAGCCGCTCACCAGGTCGAAGCCGTCCTCGCGGATCATGCGGCAGAGCTCGGGCAGCTCATCGGGGTCGTCCTGCAGGTCGGCGTCCATGGTGATCACCACTTCGCCCTGGGCGGCCTTGAAGCCCTCGTTGAGCGCGGGGCTCTTCCCGAAGTTGCGCCCGAAACGGATGCCCTTCACCCGCGAATCGGCGGCGGCAGCCTTGGCGATCTCGGCCCAGGAGCCGTCGGTGCTGCCATCGTCGATGAGGATCACCTCGTACTCGGCCTTCATGCCCTGCAGCACGGCGTGCAGCCGCCCTACGAGGATCGGCAGCGATTCGCGTTCGTTGAGCAGCGGCACCACGATGGAGACCTCCATGCCGCAAGGTTAAGCACCGGCCCGCGCACGGGTCCGGGCAACGCTTTCAAGCTCAGCAACCCGAAGGGCACGGGACAGGTGGTTGAAGTTGTGGCCGGGGTGATTAACATTGCCGATGCGCCCTTTGAGGGCCACAGACCCCCCACGAACCCAAAACCCAATCGGCATGAAGAAGATCCTACTCTCCCTGGCCACGGCCTTCACCGCCATCGCGCTCAGCGCGCAGGTGACGGTTTACGTGCAGCAGCCGCCTTCGCTCGAAGGCCCTCTGGAGTTCACCTGGGCCCAATGGGGCCAGAACCCGGACCTGAACAATTCGGCCAACAACATCACGGGCACCGCCTGCTTCGTGGACGATGGCACGGCGGCGGACAGTCTGGGCTGCGGCCCGCTGGTGAACGGCGCTCAGATCAGCGGCAAGATCGCGGTGGTGTACCGCGGCAGCTGCGAATTCGGAGCGAAGAGCATGAACGCGCAGGACGCTGGCGCGATCGCCGTGGTGATCATCAATAACCAGCCGGGCGCGCCGGTGGCCATGGGCGCAGGAGCCGTTGGCGCGAATGTCACCATCCCCGTGGTGATGATCAGCAATGAGGCTGGCGCCACGCTCCGCGAGGCCATCGCCACCTGCAACGACCTGGAGCTGTTCATCGGCAGCCAGCAGAACTTCTATCAGTACAACTTGGGCTTCTACGCCCCAGACATCCTGGTGCCCCGCACGGGAGGATCCATCCACACCGTGCTGCACACCAATGCGTCGGAGTACAGCGTGGATCTCGGCGTGAACATCCACAACTACGGCGCCCAGGCCATGCCCAATTCCCGCGCACGCTGCGTAATCACCCAACAGCCCGGCGGAACGGTCGTTTACGATGAGACCTCCAGCGGTGCCAGCATCAATTCGGGTGATAGCCTCTACGTGGCATTGCCCACATTCAGCCAGAGCAGCTACTCCGGCAGCTATGACATCGTGTACAGCGTCGAAGGCGATCAGGCCGATGAGTTCATGAGCAACGACAGCCGAACCATGACCCTGGCCACCACCTATGATAAGCTGGGCTACACGCAACTCAGCAACGCGACCGACAGCATCCGGAGCAGTACGCACGTGCTGCCGGCCGCCAACACCAGTGGCTGGCGCTCGTGCATCCTCTTCAAGGACGCGAACGCTTCACGCCTGGCGGCCACCGGATTCTACTTCACCGCCAGCGGGCCGTCTGGCACGCCGATCACCGACGAGATCGCCGAAGCCACGCTCTTCAACTGGAATGGCACCGTGGTGGACCAGATCTCTTTGCCCGCCGATGCGGACCTCTCTCCGCTCACCTTCGGTTCGTACACCTTCACCAGCGACCTGCGCAACACGTCCATCTACGTGCCCTTCACCGATGTGGTAACCCTGGTGGACAACCAGTGGTACGCGCTCTGCCTCGATTCGTACAGCGGCAACCTCTATCACGGCTGGGCTGGCTCGCTCAACTTCGACCGCGTGCAAGAGATCACGCTGGAGCCCAACTCCGCCATTCGCGATGCAGGCACCTGGTACAACGGTTTCACCGGCCTCGATGGAACCCCGTCGCTCACGCTGGCCGCCGTTGATGTGAACAGCATCGGCGTGGAAGAGAACGAGAAGGTTGAAGTGGCTCCTTACCCGAACCCGACCCCCAACGTGGTGCGCGTTCCACTGAATGGCATCACCGGCAAACTCGCCCTGCGCGCCTTCGATGCCAAGGGCGATTGCGTCATCGACCAGAGCAACCAAGTGGGCGGGGATGGCGTGCTCACCGTGGACATGACCGGGCTCGCCAATGGCCTCTACCTCTTCAAACTGAATCTGGCGGACGGACGCACCAGCGAGTTCCGCGTGCAACTGAACAAGTGATCGGCTGACTGACCTCTGCGAGCGGCCGCGCCCACAGCGCGGCCGTTCCTTTTGCGGCCCGCCTCCATCTTTGGCGTCCCAATCCCCAACGCATGCCCAGCCTCGATATCCTCAGCAAAGTGGACCTCCAGATGCTCGATAACGCCGTGAACGTGGTGAAGCGTGAGATCGACACGCGCTACGACCTGCGCGGCACCAACAGCACGGTGGAGCTCGACAAGAAGGCGCTCACCATCACCCTCAGCACCGAGGACCACCTGAAGATGGATGCCATCGTGAACATCCTGCTGGAGCGCAGCGGCAAGCAGAAGGTGGATGTGCGCAGCTACGACATGACGGAAGAGCCCGTGCCCAGCGGCAAGAGCCTGAACCGCGTGATCAAGGTGAAGCAGGGCATCGAGCGCGAGACCGCCAAGAAGATCGTGAAGGCCATCAAGGAGAGCGGCCTCAAGGTGCAGCCCCAGATCATGGACGACATGATCCGCGTCTCCGGCAAGAAGATCGACGACCTGCAGGCCGTGATGGCCCTGTGCCGCCAGCAGGACTTCGAATTGCCGCTGCAGTTCGAGAACATGAAGAGCTGAGCCATGGCCCGCAAGCGCACCAAACGGCCCGCCTGCCCCAATTGCGACCTGCCACTGCGGGACGAGGACAACTACTGCGCGCGCTGCGGCCAGGAGAACCACACGCACAAGCTGCCCCTGCGCTACTTCTTCGTGGAACTGCTCGGCGGCATGCTCAACTTCGACACGAAGCTGGTGCGCACCCTGCGCGACCTCTTCGCCCCGCCCGGCCTGGCCACGC
>CAZFBP010000137.1:0-8417 GCA_964517255.1 uncultured Chryseobacterium sp. | reverse complement strand
CGCGCTGGTGCTGCCCACGCGCTTCGAGGGCATGCCCACCGTGGTGCTGGAGGCCATGGCGCGGGCCAGGCCCGTGATCGTGAGCGACGTGGGCGCCTCGGCCGAATTGGTGGATGGAACGAACGGATTCCTGCTGCCGCCGGGCGATGAGGAAGCGCTTCGCGGTGCGGTCAAGGCGCTGGCGGCGATGCCTGCTGCTGAACGCGCGTTAATGGGAGCGGAAGGCCGTAAGCGAGTCGAGGCGCGCTTCACGTGGCCCAGTGTGGCCGCCGGGTTCGCCGTCTTGGCGCGCGATGTCGCTCAACGCGTGTAGCAGCAGCGCGATACCAAGGTGTTGTCCGAGGCGGCGCGCGTGCCGACGTGCGTGCAGGAGAGTTGACCGACCATGCGCGCGTTGAGGTCCTCGTTCGCCGTGTTGTTGCTCCATTCCCAATTGCCCACCATGGCCGCGAGGCCCAACTCCACGCGGCGCAGACAGGCCTGTTCCCATTCGCTCCAGGTGCAGAGGCGCAGGCCCTCTTGCGCACAGGTGCGCGCGGCCGTGTACCAATCGCTGGCGGGTCGCTCCTGCGGCTCGATGCAGTAGTGGCCGGTCACCGCCGTGAGGCCAGGCGGGCAAGGGCGGCGCAGATGCGCCACGCCGTTGGTCACCTGGAAAGCAGTGCCATCGAACACCAGGGAGAGCAATGTGCCCGCCTCCACTTCCTGCGCATTGAGCGGAGCGCCTGGCGAACGGAGCACGGCGTAGGGGCCCTGGCCGTTGAGCAGCAGCGATACGGCGCCCGGCTGCGAATCGGCGGTGCGCACCGTGATGGCGGTGCCTGCGGTGGGAGCGCCCGCAATCGAGGCGATGCTCACCGACCAATTCACACCGCTGCCTTCGCCCGCCCAGTGCGCCGCGCCCGCCTGCGCGCTCGTGGCTTCCAAGGCATGCGTTGGCGCTTGCGCTGGATCGAGACCGTTCACCTGGCGCGAAGCGGGATCGGCGCCGGTGAGCTCGATGCGCTTGTCCACGCGCACTTGGGCGTTGAGCGCGAGCGCGAACAGCGCGAGCGATATGGAAGCACAGGCCCTCATCGCGGATGGTAGCAGCAGCGCGTATCGCCGGTGGTGGCGAGCGGATTGCCCGCCGAGCGCTGGCTCTGGCAGGTGGTGCGCCCGGCCTGGTCGGCGGTCTGCGAATGGTTGCTCGTGTCGTCGATCCACTCCCATTGGTTGAACATGCCGCCGAGCTGCGTGCCGAGGAAGGCGCAGGCCGCGTGGTACTCGTCCCAGGTGCAGAGCCTGCCGCCGCGGTTGGCGCAGAAGCTCACTCCTGTGTAGAAGAGCTGGTTGTTCGTGGAGAGCGAATCGATGCAGTAGCGGTCGTTCACGTAGAGGCTGTTCGGCGGGCAGCCGCGCTCGGCCGCGCTCATCAGCACGAAGCGCCCATCGGCGTGCATGGCCTCGCAGATCGTGCCCTGCCGGAGCTGACCGCGCACGGGGTTCAGTCCATCGGGGCGCTGCAAGGGCAGGGCGCCGAGGCCATTCACGTTCAGCGTGAGCGCGCCGTCGAGGTTGGCAGGAGCGAGGAAGCGCACGAGCAAGCCATCGCGATAGGTGCTGATGGGCGGCGAGAGGGCCAGGGTGATCGCGCCGGCCGCAGCTTGGGCCGTGCCCCATTGAAACGCGCCCTGCGCCGCGCCTTCCAACGTGATGAGCGCGCTGGCCTGCGTTGGTTGCGCGAGCCCATCGATGCGCCGCTCTCCGTCCGCGCCGCTCAGCGTCACGGGCACATCGATCACCACCTGCGCCGAAGCGACCATGGCGCTCAGCGCGAGGCTGTTGGTGAGGAGCGCGCGATTCATCGGCTGATGCAGCATCGGAATCGGGTGAGCGCGCTCGGGACAGCGCTGTGGCCGTTGGTGCAGCCTATTCCTTGGTCATCGGAGGTATTGCCATTGCTGCCGCGACCGACACGCTTGGCATCGCTGCCGTCGTTGGCCGCGTGGTCCACCCACTCGAAGTTGAGCACCGTGCCGATGAAGGCGGGCGTGGAGAGGCAGGCGTGCAGCCATTCGCCGAAGGTGCAGAGCCGCGCGCCGCCGCTCTGGCAGAAGGTGCCCGCCTGCGTGAAGGTGAGGCTGTCGTGCGAGACCTCCTCAATGCAGTACTCGCGCGCGCCGATGCGGTAACCGGCAGGGCAGGGGCGATAGACGGAGCCGATCACCTGGAAGGCGCTGCCATCGAAGATGAGCCTCTGCGGCGCGCCGGGCACCAGGTCGGCGCTATCGAGCGGCAGGTCGCCGTGCTTCACGATTGGCATAGGGCCGAGGCCGTTCAGATTCAGCGTGGCTCCCGCCAGGTTCGCCTCCTGCGGCACGATGCTCACCACCATGCCAGCGGTGTATTGCGCGGGGGCCGGGATCAGCGTGGCGATGAGCACCGCCGTACCTGTGGCTTGCGCGAAGCTGGTGGCGTTGGCGCGGGCGGCATCCACGCTCACCCCAGCAGCGGGCGAGAGCGGATCGGCGAGGCCCGTGACCTGGCGATCGGCAGGCGCGGCGCCCACGAGTTGCACCGGCACCGGCGCATCCAGCTGCGCCACCGCTTCCGCAGCGATGAGCGAGGCGAGCAGCAGCAGCGACCTCATGGCTTGATCAAGGTGAAGGACCGCTCGCCGCCATTCAGGCGAAGCACGTAAGCGCCGCTGCGGAGCGCGGGCACGGCGACCTGCTGCACGCCGATCGCCTCGGCGAATGCGAATTGCTGGACCATGTGGCCGCTAACATCGAAGAGCACTGCTTCGCGGAGCGATCCGCCTTGCGGGATGCCGATCCAGCAAGCATCCTCGATGATGCGCGGCCAGCACGACCAGCCATCGGGGTCGCTGAAGGCGAGCCCGTTCGCAGCGTCAAGGTCGAAGGCGGTGATGAAGACCTCTGGCGCGGGAGCGGATGCAGTGAGCGTCTGCGCGGGAGCATTCAGCAGCGTAGGGCTCGCCGTCCAGGCACCTGTCGCCGATGGGCCGCTGAAGAGGGCCAGCGCCGAGGGCATGATCGCGTTCAACTCGGTGCCATCGTAGTGAAGCACGGCATCCAAAGTGGCGGCGGTGGCGCCCGGCACGCTCACGCGGTACCAGCGCCTGATGCCCTCCGCGCCGTTCCACGCCGTGCGCGGCAGGTGGCCACGCTCCACGCGCAGGCCGCCCTCGGCGTAAGCGGTGGTGAGCGTGAGGCCCAGGCCACCCGGCTCGGCGCTGTTGAGCGGCGCGGCCACCGGCCAGGTCGCCTCCTCGAAGCCGTCGCCGGTGATGGGCGCGCCGGGCTGCTCCAACAGCGTGGCCTCCGTGCCCAGGTCGATGCGGCCGTGGTTCACCACCGTGGCGCCCGGTGAAATGGAGAAGGTCAATGCGCCATCCACGGAGAGCGTGGTGCCCGCGTTCACGAGCAAATTGCCATTGCTCAAGGTGAGGCCCTGCGCCGCCACGATCGCGGGGCAGAGCAGGGGCAGGGCGCGCAGCCAGCGGGGCATGGGCCAAACTTATAGATAAGGCGGCCCAAAGGCTGGATCGCTCGGAGGGTCACACGGAGACACAGAGGCACGGAGAAATACGGGACAGCCAGCGTAGCTGGCGCGCTCGGTGCCTCCGTGGCTCTGTGCGCGCAACCGGTCACTACGGGAGTCCGTGGAACCATTGACCCGCCGTCTCAATAAGGGGAAAGGGGACGACGGCCGTGGGGCGCGGGCCTGCTCCCATGGGCCTTTGCAGCTAGGCGTATCGGAGCCGAATGGGTTGCAGTACTGGTCTTGAAGACGGCGCTGAGCGACTGAGCGAGTACACGGATCCATGAACAGCGGAAGCGCTCACGGTCATTCTCGCGTGAGCGGAGAAGCTCGGCGTTAGCGTAGCGCTCAACAAGGGCGCCGCCAATGCGGTAGCCGCGCTCAAGCAGGCCATCGCAACCATCCGCGAGCATTACCCGCAGCAAAATAGCGCGAATCTGGTGTGCGATGGTGGCAGCGAGAACCACGCGAGTACCGTGGTGAAGTTGCTCCTCAACACCGACCAATCGGAGCTCACCAAGCTCATTGCGCAGCAGGATATCATCTTCTCCAACTCGCCCGCGGAGGGCATCAACAAGATCCTGAAGAGCTATCTACGGCGCTTGAAGCCTCAAGGCGTTGCCGCCACCATGGCCGCCATCCGCTTGGCTTTGAACAACTACACGCATGTGCGTTCGCACGGATCCATCGATGGCTTGATCCCACGGGAGCGCTACCTGGATCCTTGCGCAAGCCGGACAACAGCGTTCAGCGCCGCATGACCATGGCCCTGCGCATAGCCGCCAGCCGAACTGGCGGTTGCGGGACGTGCGACTGAACCGGTCTGCGAAAGAGCATCGGCATGAAGCCCTTCTGAGCAACGATCCGATACACGACCCCATCGAAAGAGCCGCGCCCGAAGCCATCAGCATGCCTGTCTTCTGAAAACGTCTGCACCGAAGAGCAGCGCGGACTCTGAAATCTCTTCACTTCGATACATCGAAGTGCCGATTGCGGATTCGTCGTGGATGTTGCTCTGCTACCTCTTCACTGATCGCCAGGCTCCATCAACTACCGCCAGACCGCAGGGAACTGGTGAAGGCGTTGATGCTCGTGCTGGCTGAGAAGTAGTGAGCGCACGGACCGCAGATCCGAACCGGCGAGCATCCTCGCTAGCGGGGAAACTGCCTTCTTTCCTACCGCGGCACTTCGATCTGCTTCACGAGCTGCGCGATCACCTGATCCGGGGTCATGCCTTCCATCTCGCGCTCCGGGGTGAGCTGCACGCGGTGGCGCAGCACATGCGGGGCCATGGCCTGCACGTCCTCGGGGCTCACGAAGTCGCGGCCCTGCATGGCGGCGCTGGCGCGCGCGGCGGCGAGGATGGCGAGCGATGCGCGCGGCGAAGCGCCCAGCATCAAGGAGGCATCGTGCCGGGTGCGCTCCACGATGGCGGCGATGTAGCGCAGCAGTTTCTCATCGCAGCGCACCTGACGTGCCAGCCAGCGCGCGCGCTCCAGCTCGTCAGGGCCGATCACGGGCACCACGGCATCGGCGCTCAGGAGCTCGCGGCCCAGTTGCGCGCGCCCGAGGATCGCGGTCTCCTCATCGAGCGTGGGGTAATTCACGTTGAGCTTGAAGAAGAAGCGGTCGAGCTGCGCCTCAGGCAGGCGGTAGGTGCCTTCCTGCTCGATGGGGTTCTGCGTGGCCACCACCATGAAGGGCGGCGCCAGCGGATAAGTCCTTCCATCCACGGTGACCTGCCGCTCCTCCATCGCCTCGAGGAGCGCGCTCTGCGTCTTGGCCGGCGCGCGGTTGATCTCGTCGATGAGCACGATGTTGCTGAACAGGGGCCCTGCGCGGAACTCGAATGCGGTGGTGCGCGGGTCGAAGACGCTGGTGCCGATCAGGTCGCTGGGCATGAGGTCGGGAGTGAACTGCACGCGCGAGAACCCGGTGCGCACGCAGCGCGCGAGGAGTTTCGCCATGAGCGTCTTGGCCAGCCCCGGCGCGCCCTCGATGAGCACATGGCCATCGCTGAGCAATGCCACGAGCAGCAGGTCGATGAGCTCTTCCTGGCCCACGATCACCTTGCGCACCTCGCCGCGCAGGCGCTCCACGGCCAGTTGCAGTTCGGTGAGGGGCACATGCGGCTGGAAGGCGGCGGAGGCGGGCGAGAGGGGATCGCCGGGCGTGGGCATGTAGGGCGTGTGGTCGGTCATGGTCAGTTGAATCGTTGGCGGAGGTTGTGCAGTTCGTTGCTGAGGCTGAGCAGTTCGGCTTCGGTGAGGCGCGATGAGGACTCGATGCGCTGGAGCGCGAGCATGCGTCGCATCATCTCTTCCTTCGGCACGCCGGCCTTGGTGGCCAGGTGCAGCGCGGTGGCCTCATCGTAAGTGAAGGCACGGAGGTAGGCGCGTGCGCGCACATCCTCTTTGAAATGGGCGATGAGCTTGCGGGCGATGCCCGCGTGATCGCGCTTGTGCCAGTAAAGCCTGCCGATGGTGCCGGCCAGTTCGCGGCTGGCATTGCGCGGCGGGGCGATCACGGGGATGGCGCGCTGCTGCCTGCGCGCGTACACGATGGTGAAGAGCACGAGCAGGAGCTCCGCGATGTACAGCGCCCAGCGCAGCGCGGGCTGGCTCTGGATGAAGCGGAGGAGCGAGGTGTTCTCCGCGCGGCCGGCCTTGAGGTATTCATCCCACCACAGCGGGCGCGGCGGCAATAGGCTCAGCGCGGCGGCGGCGAATTCGTTGTTGCGGTCCTTCAGCAGGTTGTAGTTGGTGAACGCGAGCGGCGCGCTGCACAGCACGATGCGCCCTTCGCCCCATGTCATGTGCAGGAGCACGGGCTTGGCGCTGCCGTCAACGGCCACCACGCGGGCGCGGGCGGTATCGAAGCGCGTGAAGTGCGCGCCGGGGAATCCGCGCGCGAAGCGGAACACGCCGTTGGCCATGCGCGATTCGCCGATGAAGCGGATGTCGCTGGTGTCTTCCTCCACGCTGAAGGACTGGCCCACGTCGATTTTGAGGGTGTCGGACAGCGCGTCATCGAACCAGTGCGCGGCGAGGAAGGCGTGATCGCCCTGCTCCACGAGCGCGAGCAATTGCTCCGCGGCGTAGTCGTCGAAGCGCAAGTGGTTGTCCACGAAGATGTGATTCACCGGGTCGGTGACGGGCAGCTCGTCGTAGAGGCGGTTCTCGGCGGTGGTCACCACGGGGTCCATCACCGGCTTCACCTCGGGGAAGAGATCGCCAAGGCGCTCATAGAAGAGCTTGGCGCCATATGGAGTCTTGCGGTGGCGCGAGAACGACATGCTCCAATCCGTGGGCTTGGGCGCCAGGGCCTCCAGCACGGCCAGCAGCACGATGAGCAGGCCAAGGCCGATGAGCAGGCGTTTCTCGAAGCGGCTCATCGCGCGGGCACGGTCTCGAATTCGATGAAGGGCCTCTGGATCGACACGTAACGTTCACGGTCCACCTCGGCATGGCCGTACCACACCCATTGGAACACGAGGGCCACATGCGCGAAGCGCGAACGCAACGATGGATCGGCGATCTGCCGCATGTAGTCGCGGTCGGTGCGCTCAGGGCTCCAGTTCAGCACGCCTTGGTCCACCAATTTGCGCAGCACCAGCAGGTAGTGCAGCCTGACGGCGAGGCGCAGGTCGCCATCGGCCTCGGCGCGCGCGATCATCGCGGGCAGGTCCATCTCGCGGATGTCGTCCTCATCGCCGATCACCTGGCCCAGGCTGCGCGGCGCGCCATGGAACATGCGGTGCAGGCCGTTGCGGCTCAGCACCGCGATGGCCACCACGATCATGGCGATGGCGATGAGGTAGAGCAGGTTGTCGATCACGAATCCGCCCGCCTTCGTTCCCAATAGGCCCTGCAGCCATTGGTAGAGCCACTCCTTGAATCGGTCCCACAGGCTCGGCGCGCGGCGCAGGTCGGCATCGTAGTCGTATTCGGCGCGCAGGGCGTTGATCCGCTCCGCATCGAAGGCGCGCGCCGTGGGCCTCTCCTCCGGCGGGGCATCGCCTTCCGGGCTATCGGCGCGCGCGCTGCACGCCAAGGCCAGCAGGATCAGCAGGAGGAACGCTCGCATCAATCAGGCCTGGTCGAATCCGGCGATGCGTTCCTTCAGGCCGGTGCCCTCGGTCTCCTCCACGCGGCTGAAGTACTTCATCACGTAGGGCACGGCCACCATGGGGTAAGTCAGCATCTGCACGCACCATTGGAAGGCGGTGCTCACGGAGTTGAAGATGCTGATCCACGCGGGCAACGAAGAGTCGCGGCCTTCCATCACGGCATCGAGGCCGGTGTTGATGCCGATGACCAGCCCGGCGATGGTGAACGGCAGGATGATCACCTGGTCCATGATCATCTTCAGCAGGAAGACCACGATCACCAGCAGAAGCGTCCACCAGAAATCGCCGCTCACCAATTGGTTGGAGCGGCTCAGCGATCCCGCGCCACCGGTTCGTTCCATGGCGTGCGCGGCGAGCGCGAGCGAGAGCACGGTGGCAGGATAGAGCGCCGGGAGCACGCATAGCAGCAGCGCCAGCATGGTGAGCAGCCCGGTCAGGAAGGTGGCGCCGAAGTACGATCCGATCTGGCCGAGGCCGCGCTTGATCAACTCACCCGTGCCCATGCCATGATGCTCGCCGAGGGTGTACGCGCGCAGGTACTCGTGCACCATCGCGATCACGAGCATCCACGCCGCGATGATCAGCAGCATGCCGGGCACCATTCCCAACAAGCTCGAACCCAGCAGACCGAAGGCGCCTTGCGGGTCGTCCTCGGCGCGGAGTTGGAAATTCTGGAGGCTGGACATGGCATCGCCGCTGAGGAAGCCGCCGATGAGGCTGGCGGGCAGGCCCACGGCAGCGA
>CAZFBP010000136.1:0-8533 GCA_964517255.1 uncultured Chryseobacterium sp. | reverse complement strand
CGGCCACTAGCAATGTAGGCCGCAAGGGCAAGAGGTGGTTCGCCGGAGGCTTACGTTGTTTTGACTGCGGCAATGGAGATGTGGGTAGCACTGGTTGCCCGAGCGGCTACTATGAGTTCCAGTACGGGAGCACATGGTATTATGTACGGCAGAACGGTGATGACTTGACCATCGACGAGCTATGAGCAACATGCCGCTCACCAAAGGGGCCCGATTCACAACCGGTCTCGCACTACTATTTGTCGTATCGCAAGCCCTTGGTCAGCACCGGAATGACAATTGGCTCATCACAGGCAATTGGGTCACGTTTCAATCCGGCGTGCCTGTGAATGTGGAGGATCCTCCGCAATCAGCGGCAGGGCCAGTACTGAGTGACACCAACGGCACGCTCAAAGTGTACGCGAGCAGCGAGGGATTGCGGAATAGCTCGCACCTACCGATCGGCAACCATCCGGATTACCCTCCCCTCCCCTTTGTTGGCTCCAGTGAGAAGACCGGCGTGTTCCTGCCCAGGCCCGGCTTTCCTGATGAGGCCTATTTCATCGGTCTGCACATGGATAACAGCAGTGGATCACCAGTCCGGCGAATGGGCATTCTGACCCTCAATCTTGGCGGGCCCAGTTCACAGCCTATGGTACTTGATACGGGGTTCACTTGGTTCATGCAGGACCCCATGCGAAAATGCATGGCGCTACCGCACGCGAACGGAACGGATTACTGGTTCGTGGCACAACTGTCAGGCGGCAATACGTTCCATGCCTATCTAGTGTCGGGAGCAGGTATCAGTGGCCCGCCAGTCCTCAGCTCCGCCGGTCCAGTAGCGCCGGCGGATTGGTTTCACGGCAAGATGGTGCCCAATTTTCAGGGTGACCGCTTCGCGAACGTGATGGAAAGATCGAGTTATTCCTCCGCCACAGCGACGCCTGAATCCCTGAGCCTTCTTGAGTTCGACAATGCCACCGGTGCGATCCAGGAGAGCTTCACTTTTCCTGACCTGTTCCGGATCAAAGGCGTGGAGTTCAGCCGGAACGGGCGCTACTTCTACGTGGCGGACTTCTTGACTCCGATCGGGACTAGCCCTCATCGTCGCGACTTGTACCAATACGATCTTGAGAATCCGAATGTTGTCGCGTCCCGTTCGTTGATAGACACTTACACCTCGAATACCACCTACCACGGAAGCGCGAATGTGCTGTCGCTGGGGCCCGATGGGAAGATCTATGTTGCTGGCGAGTTGTACGCTGATACGCTCGGATGTATCAACGCGCCGGAACTGCCTGGGGTACAATGCGATTTCACACGGGAGGCGTTGCTTTGCCCTTGGCCATGGATCACTTTGCCGGCGCCGGTGAAGCGCTACCATGATGATGCGCTCAGCGGCCTGGTCATCGCGGATAATCCGAGGCCCATGGCGATCAGCCTACGACCGAATCCCACACATGATCGCATTCAACTCAGCGGCCTTCCATCCAGCGCACGTTCATTCGCGCTGCGCGATGCCATGGGCCGTGTAGTCCTCGGTGGTCCACTTGTTCAGAGCATCATCGACCTCAGCGCGCTTGCCAGCGGCAGCTATGCAGTGGAGGTGCTGGATTCGCGCGGTAGGCGCTTGGGCGCGGCGCGGGCAATGAAGGAGTGAGAACGAGGAAGGCCCGGAGCGATCCGGGCCTTCTCATTTCAGATCAGGATCTTCACCGCTTCTTCGCCATGGCCTTGCTCGCCGCCCCGGGCTTCGCGCCGTTCTTGCTCGGCAAAGGCTTCAGGGTGCCCTTCTTCAGCGGCTTCATGGCCTCCTTCGCTTCAGCCTTCGCGGCAGGCTTCTCCATCGGGAAGAGGCCGTGGATCTCGGCATCGATGCGGCTGATTATGCGGCCCAGGTCCTCCGGATCATTGTGGAAAGCGTTGTCCTCCATGTCGATCACCAGGAGCTTGCCCTTGTCGTACTTCTCGATCCAAGCGTCGTAGCCTTCGTTGAGGCGCTTGAGGTAATCGATGCTGATGCTGGCCTCGTAATCGCGGCCGCGCTCGCTGATCTGCTTCACCAACTTCTCCACCGGCTCAGTATCTCACCCCCGCTCCTGCATCACCGCGCGCAGTTCACTTGGCCGCAGCAGGCCAGTAGCCCACGCGGAAGCCAAGGCCAGCAGGGCGAAGCAGACCGAGGCCCACGGCAGAGCGAGCGCTGTGCGCCCCAGCAGCCAAGCCAGGCCGAGCAGGGCCACCGCGTGCGCCGCGCCTTTCAGCAGAATTGGCGCGATGCTGGTGAGCCGTTGCGCGTGCGTGGCCAGCAGGAGTTGCACCATCGCGGTCAGCGCTTGCGTGATCAACGCGGCCCACGCCGCTCCTTCAGCCTGCATGCGCGGGATGAGCACGAGGTTCAGCGCGATGTTCAGCAGCGCTCCGCCCGCTGCCATCCAGTTGAGCCAACGCAATGAGCCGGCCGCGGTGAGCAAGGTGCCGAACACGTAGGTGGTACACACCGCTGCGAAGCACCACATGAGCAGCGCGAACACCGGCGCAGCATCCGCGATGTGCTCGCGGTAGAGCAAGGCCATCACCTCTTCGGCGTGCCACGTTCCGAACACCGCGACGCCCAATGATGCTGCGAGCATGAGCCTGAAGGCGAGCGTGGCCAGCGCGGAGACATCGGCGCCTTCCTTCAGCATGCGGCTGAACATCGGCAACAGTAGGCCCGCCACCAGGTAGCCCAGCATGTTCAGCGCCTCGAACCAGCGGAAGCCCTGGTAGTAGATGCCGGCCTGCACCGCGCCATCGGTCAGCAGGCGCTCGATCATCACGGTGTCGATGCGGTAGTAGAAGGTCATGAGCAGGATCAGCAGCGCGAAGGGGAAGCTGCGCTTGATCACCACCCAGCTGAAGGCGGGCTTCCAGCCCACGCGCAACGGGCCGCTGAGGCGCCGCACCATCACCAGCGCCACCAGCAGCGTGAGACCATAGGCCGCGGTCTGCGCCCACACGAACCACTCGATGCGGAAGGGCCCTCCTCCTGCCCTGCCCCAGAGCAACCAGCCCACGCCGAGGATGAGCAGGGCGCGGTCGAGCACGCTCAGCAGGCTGTCCTGCCGGAAGCGCTGCGCGCCCTGGATGTTGCTGCGCAGATAGAGGATGCTGGCCACCAGCGCCTGATTGAGCACGAGCCAGCCAAGCATGCCCAACTGCCCGCCGCGATAGCCGAGGACGATGCCGGCGCCCACGGTGAGCACGGCGTACGCGATCATGAGGCCGCCGCGCATGGCCGCCACGCCGCCCACGTACTTGCCCATGAGCTGCGTGTGCTGGGCAATGTGCCGCGTGCTGTAATTGGTGATGCCCAGGTCGAGCACGATGTTGAGCAGGAAGCCGAGGCTGAGCAGCGCCGCGTAAACGCCGTACGCCTCGGCGCCCACGGCGCGCTGCACCCCGGCATCGATGCCCAGGATGTAGAAGGGCTTCACCAGCAGGTTCAGGGCCAGCAGCAGCAGCAGGTTGGTGAGGAAGGCGCGGCGCATCGGCGCGGTGAAGATGCGCACACCCAAGCCGGGAGCGATCAGGAAGGCGCCAGCCAGCGCTCCACGGCGCGCAGCGCATCGGCCTTGCCCTTGACGGCCAGCAGCTGGGCGCCATCCTCCGGGTCGTAGTTGAGCAGCCAGGTCACGAGGATGTCCCGCGCAGGCGCCGGCAAATCATGAATGTCATCGGCCTCCACCATGCGCAGCTCGGGATCCACCGGCAAAGCGATGAGCTTATCGTCGCGCTCACCGGCATCGAGCAATTCAATGAGGCCGATGGGCTCCACCTCGATCACCGTTCCGCTGGGTAAACTGCCGCACAGCACGAACACATCCACCGAATCGCCATCACCACCCTCTTCCTTGCGCATGCGCGTACCGGGAATAAAGCCGTAGTTCGCCGGGTACGGCAGGAAGCGGATCCT
Organism: uncultured Chryseobacterium sp.; assembly: GCA_964517255.1. Classification (GTDB taxonomy): domain Bacteria; phylum Bacteroidota; class Bacteroidia; order Flavobacteriales_F; family PHOS-HE28; genus PHOS-HE28. The sequence goes on along the minus strand of CAZFBP010000136.1, from coordinate 4,599 downwards.
TCGCTCGATTCCGTTGCGGCGGTCGACGGGGAAGCTGCCCGTGGCCGGGTCGTACTGCCGCTTCTCAACGGAACCGGCCGGGATCTCGATCACCGCGCGCAGCACGCCGGGCCTGGTGAAAGCCGGTAATCGGTCGAGTCCCGTCCGCGTCATCGCGGCGCAAGATCGGTGTCAGCGCAGACGGTAGCTCAGGCTGATCATGGCGCCCAAGGCGTTGGACCTGCGGCGGGCTCCCTGATCGTCGATGGCATCGGTGAACTGGCCACGGGCCGCAGGCTCAATGCCCACGCTCCACGCGCTGTTGAACCGGTAGCGCACATACGCACGTGCGGTCCACCCGAAGATGGTCTGGCGCACGGCCATGCCGCCGAGATCGGTGTACCCGTCATCGCTGCTGCCGGGAAGCGCACCGCTGCGCGCGGTGAGCATGCCGACGGTAGGACCGCCGCGCACGCCGATGCTCCAACGGCCCTGCACCAGGTGCGCGTCGAGCAGCAGGGGCAGCTCCACGTAGCTGGTGCGGACCAGTTGCGTGCGGGCGGCACGGATCAAGGTCGTGGTGGAGGTGGTGTCGTAGGCTGAGCGCAGCACCTGCACGGTGGTGTTCACATTGATGCCGGTGTAGCCCGAGGCCGAATCGCCACCGGTGATGATGAGGATGGTGGTATCGACGCCTTGCAGGAACCAGTAGCGCGAGTAAGCCACATCGGTACGTGTCTCCTCTGGCGTCGAGATCCGGTCGGCGTAGGTGCCATAGTGAAGTCCAAGTCCAAAACCGAAGTTGCGCCCCATGCGCACGGCCTCCGCCGCGCAGCCTACCGTGCGCTCCGGCGTGGTGGTCCATTCCTTCACCTGCGGCAGCACGTACTTGCTTGCGGTGCTGAAGGCGCCGGCCAGCAGAGAGATCTCCCAAGGGCTGCGTGGGCCCACGAGCGGCGCGATCACCGGCTCCGGCATGGCGGCCGCAGCGGAATCGGAGGGAAGCGTGGTGGCTGAGGCCGTCGGCGCCGCTTGCGCTGAGTCCGCGGTCGCGGGGTCATGCGCAGGAACATCAACCGCACCCTCCTGCTGATCAAGCTCCGCTTCCTGCGGTGATGAACTGATGCCGAGCGGCTGCGATGCCTTTTCTTCACTCAGCGCATGGCCCCCCCCTTCTTCGGGCGCGAGCGTTTGAGGCGCAACGTTGTCCTTCACGTTCGCGCTGAATGCGAGGCCTTCTTCACCGGCTTCGTTCGCATCGCCACTTGACCCCTGCGGTTCTTCGGGCTTGGCGCCATCGGCCATGGCTGCTTCTTGCGCCGGCAGATCTTGTGGAGCCTGCTCCTTGCCGTTCTGCACGGGTCCGGCTGGGTGTTCATCGGATCCGGTTGTATGGGAGATCGTGAATTGCACCTTCGGCTGGTCCGCAGTTGCGCTGTTCGATGCGATCAGCGGCCGCTTGGGTCGGGAGGTCATTGGTTTGCTATCGGGCGAGCTCGTGACGTCGGCTGGATGACCCGCAGCGTTGCTCTCGGATTGCACCTGGGCCGCTTCATCCCGCGCTGCTTCCGTCCGCACGTTCATGTTCGATGGTTCCTGCTCAACGGTCGGCATCGCAGCTGCCTCCGTCGTTGATTCAACCCGATGCTGTTCCGCCACGAGGCTCGCTCCGTCACTCGGCCACAGCAGCCAGAGGGCCAGGCCCACGGCCGCGGCACCGCCGAGGTACCAGAACGGCTTGCGGCTGCTGCGCTTCTGCGCGGTGATCACGCGCTGCGCCTGCTGCCATGCGCCCTCGTCGAAGGGGAAGGCGCGCTCATCCAGCTTCTGCCGGGCGAGCTCGTCGAATTGATCGTTGAGGCTCATCGTGCAATGGTCTTGGCCACGACCGGCGCTGCGAGCCGTGCGATGGCGGTTTGAAGGACTTGGCGGGCGTGGCTCACGTGCCACTTGCTGGTGCCCTCACTGATGCCCAGCATGGTGGCGATCTCCTGATGGCCGAAGCCATCGATCGCGAAGAGGTTGAAGACCTTGCGCGACATGTCGGGCACGCGCGCGAGCAGTTGCGCGAAGGCCTCGGCGTCCATCTGCTTGAGGTAGTCGTTCACCTCGGTGAGCGTGCCCTCATCCAGCGGCGCGTCGAGCGATTCCATCTCGCGGCGCTGCTTCTCATGGCGGTGGTTGTCGATCACGGTGTTGATCATGATGCGCCGGGTCCAGAGCTCGAAGGGCACTTCGCTCCGGCGCTTGTTCAGGTTCGTGAGGATCTTCAGAAAACCCTGGTTCACGCGGTCCAGGGCATCGTCGCGATTGCGCTCGTAGCGGCTGCACACGCTCATCATCTGCCCGTACAGCGCGCGGTACAGCTCGTACTGCGCCTTGGGCTCCTCCTTGAGGCAGCGTGCTATGAGCTTCTCGTCGATCATCTTCTTTGCGCCGAAGGGCGCCCGCACTGCGGACGCCCTTCAGTTGCAAGTGGGCGCTTCAGTGCTTGATGAAGCGGATGTTCATGGTGCTGGTGTCGTTGCCGATGCGCAGCAGGTAGATACCCGTAGCGAGGTCGATCGCGTTCAGGCTGATGCTATTCGCGCCGCGCGCGAAGGCAAGGCTCTCCTGGCGCGCCACGCGGCCGTTGGAGTCGATGATGCGCATGGGCACCGTGCCGCTCACGGTGCTGCGGAAGCTCAGGTTCAGCGCATCGGTCACGGGGTTGGGCCAGAGGCGCGGCTCGTTGAAGGCCTGCTCATCAACCGATGCCGGCAACTGGTTGAGCACGCGGATGGTGAAGCCGTTGCGCACTTCGTTCTCCGGGGCCATGCCCTCGTAGAAGCCATCGCCGTCGATGCTCACGCTGTCGCAGTAAATGCTCGTGCAGCTCGCGGCATCGCTCATGGTGAGGCAGAGGCTGTACGGGCCGCTGGCGCCATACACGTGCGTGGGGTACGGGTCGAAGCTGCTGGTGCCATCGCCGAAGTCCCACTCGAACTGGAAGGGGCCGGTGCCGGTGCTCAGGTTCCACACCCAGAGCTCGTAGGGGATGGGCACGCCGCCGCCATTGGGATTCAAGCTATCCACCTCGTAGGCTTGGAAGACCCAGAAACCGGCTTGGCAGGACGTGGTGCTGGTGTCAGTAATGCACACGCAATCGGAGCTCCATGTGCCGGTGTCGCCGGAGAGCGGATCGGTGCAGCTGGTTCCTGGCAGGGCAGGACCATTGGGCACGCCTTCGCAATCGACATTGGCGGTATCGGGTTCGCAAACGCAGCTCGGGCTCCATGTTCCGGGAAGTCCGAAAAAGGTGGTGCAAGGCGTCCCGGGCAGGGCCGTGCCTCCTGTAACTCCAAGGCAATCGACCAGGCCGTTGCTGCAATTGAATGTCACGGACACGACGGTGCTGTCCGACGCAGGAGGAACCTGGTACTGCGCAACCTGCGATTGAATGGCGCCCAGGCACGGCGTGCTTACAGTGAAACCGCCGCCCTGCGAGGCCATGTCCAAGGTGACGCTGAAGGTGCATGAGGGGGCGAGCACGGGCACATCGATATCAAGCGAAGGCTGGGTGCCGGGCAGGGTTACGATGTTCACGAAGGTGTTGCCCGTACAGCCGGTCACGGTGCCCATCACGGTGACGTTGTAAGGCAGCTGCGACAACACGGTGAGGCCGGTGCCTGCGAAAGCAGCCAATGCCAAGGAACGGAGAGCGTTTTTCATGGGAGTGAAGTTCGGTTATCTGACGTTCACTTCCATACACGCAGCAGCGGTGTCCAGGGTTGGGTGGATGGCGAAGATCCCGTGCGCGCTGATTGAAGCGCGAAGCCCCCGCCAGCACAGGGCCGACGGGGGCTTCGGGAATCCTGCGTTCCGGCTCAGTCAGCCTTCACGAAGCGCAAGCTGATGGCTTCGCCCTGCCGATCCGTAGCGCGCAGGGTGTACACGCCTGCGGGCAGGGCATGGGCGTTCACCACATGCTGGCTGCGGCCCATGGTGGCATTGCGGCGCTCGTTCCGCACCAGGCGGCCGTTCACATCGTAGATGGCGATGTCCACCGCGCCCTCGGCCAGGGTGACCAGCGCGAGGTTGAGGTCGCCCGTGGTGGGATTAGGCCAGAGGGCGGCCTGGCTGAGCACCGAAGCTTCGTTCGCGCCCATGATCAGCGGATTCTGCACGTTGATCGTGAAGCCATCCTGGCGGGCGGCGCTTCCGTCGGCGCCATTCTCCAGTGCCATACCGACGAGGATGCCGTCGCCATCGATGGAGATGCTGTCGCAGAACGAATCGGTGCAGCCGGCGCCATCGGCGATCGAGAGGCAGAGCAGGTAGGGGCCATTGCCGCTGTATGTATGCGTGGGGAAGGCGTCCGTGCTGGTACTGCCGTCGCCGAAGTCCCAGTTGTAGGTGATGCCACCAGTGCCGCTGCTGAGGTTCCACACCCACACTTCGTAGGGGATCGGACCACCGCCGCCATTCGGGTTCAGGCTATCGAGATCCATGGCTTGCATGGCCCAGAAGCCTGCCTGGCAGGTGCCGCCGGTGCCGGGCACGCAATCGCAATCGGCATCCCAAGTGCCCAAGGCGTTGGCGCCGAAGAGCCAGCACGGCGTGCCGGGCACATTCGGTCCG
>CAZFBP010000135.1:0-8559 GCA_964517255.1 uncultured Chryseobacterium sp. | reverse complement strand
CCTCGAACCGAAGCGCGAGAACCTGTACGCCGCCTCGACCCGCGCCCCGATGGTGATGTACGAGGGGCAGGCCTACCTGCACGGGAACACGGACCTGGGCCCCAAGGGCATGACCGGCGCCGGGCTCGTGGACTTCACCAACGCCACGCTGCGTGCGGACCTCTTCGACTTCAAGACCATGCAGATGCACTCGGACACGAGCGATTTCCGGCTCACCGAGGGCGACACGGCCAGCATCGCCTTCAAGACGGACAATGTGAACGCCACCGTGAAGCTGGACGAGCGCCTGGGCGAGTTCGTGAGCAACGGCGACGAGACCAAGGTGGAGTTCCCCGTGAACCAGTACATCTGCTACATGGACCGCTTCAAGTGGTTCATGGACCAGGGCGACCTCTCGCTGGAGAGCGACCGCAAGGCCGCCGAAGGAGCGGAGGACCTCCAGCTCAGCGGCAGCAACTTCATCAGCATACGCCCCGACCAGGACAGCCTGCACTTCATGGCGCCCAAGGCCCGCTACGACCTGAAGAAGCACCTGATCACCGCCGACGACGTGCAGTACATCCAGGTCGCCGACGCGCTCGTCACCCCCGACAGCATGCGCGTGCGCATCCGCAAGAACGCCGAGATGGACCCGCTCACCAACACGGTGATCACCGCCAACTTCGTCACCCGCTTCCACCGCATCTACAACGCCACCACCAGCATCAAGGCCAAGCGCAGCTACACCGCCACGGGCACCATCGACTACGTGGACGAGAACAACCGCAAGCTGCCCATCAACCTCTTCAGCATCGGCGTGGACACCGCCTTCCAGACCCGCGCCGTGGGCCGCATCGCCGCCGAGCAGGACTTCCAGCTCAGCCCCGCCTTCGACTTCTTCGGCGACGTGCACCTCACCGCCAGCATCAAGGAGCTCTCCTTCGAGGGCAGCACCCGCATCCAGCACGGCTGCGAGGGCCTCGCGCGCAACTGGATGCGCTTCAACGCCGCCATCGACCCGCTGGAGGTCTTCATCCCCGTGGGCGATACACTGCTCGACGACCAGGGCGAGCGCATCGGCGCCGGACTGCACCTCACCGACGAGGACCCCTTCAGCACCTACGGCACCTTCCTGAGCCGCACCAAGAGCAAGGACGACCGCGACGTGATCACCGCCAGCGGCCTGCTCTTCTACGACAAGGGCCGCAAGGAGTACGTGATCTCCAACAAGGACAAGATCCGCCAGCGCAACCTGCCCGGCGCCCTCGTGAGCCTGGCCGTGGAGCCCTGCGTGGTGATGGGCGATGGCCCCATCGACTTCGGCGTGAAGCTGGGCCGCGTCAAGGCGCGCATGGTGGGCGCCATGCGCTACGAGACCGTGGAGCGCAAGGCCTTCGGCAACGGCGTGCTCGTGGCCGATTTCCACTTCCTCGACAATGCGCTGGAGCGCATGGCCGCGGAGATCATCGCCTACCCCGATCAGCAGGCGCTCGACATCGGCAAGACCTACTACGAGAAGTTCATGCGCGAGGCCCTGGGCCTGGAGAAGAGCGACAAGCTCATCAGCGAGCTCAGCATCAAGGGCGAGATCAAGAAGCTGCCTGATGAACTGGTGAGGCCCATCGTGCTCGGCGATGTGAAGATGCGCTGGGACGGCCCCGAGCAGAGCTGGGTGAGCGATGGCCCCATCGGCATCGCCACCGTGCTGAAGAAGCCCGTGTACCGCACGGTGAAGGGCAAGGTCCACATCGAGCGCAAGCGCAGCGGCGACATCCTCACCCTCTTCCTGCAGCTCGACGACCAGACCTACTACTTCTTCCAGTACAGCCGCAACATGCTGTACGCCTTCAGCAGCGATCAGCAGTTCAACACCATGATCAGCGAGGCCAAGGACGACAAGCGCAAGCTCCCCGACAACAAGGACGGCCCCGAGTACCAGTACGTGCTCACCAACAAGAAGAAGGTGGACGACTTCAAGGAGCGGTTCGGGCTATAGCGGCCATCCGATCTTTGGCCGCATGCCCCCCGTCCGCCTCACCTTCCTCGGCACCGGCACCAGCCAGGGCGTGCCTGTGGTGGGTTGCAGCTGTGCGGTGTGCGCGAGCGCCGATGAGCGCGACCGTCGTCTGCGCACCTCCGCGCTGCTTCAGGTGCAGGGCAAGCAGCTGCTGATCGATGCCGGGCCGGATCTGCGCCAGCAATTGCTCCGCGCCCAGATGGATCATCTCGACGCCGTGCTGCTCACCCACGAGCACATGGATCACATCGGCGGCATCGACGACCTGCGCGCGCTCAATTACCGCATGAAGCGGCCCATGGACATCCACGCCAGTGCGCAGACGCTGGCCGCGCTCCAGCGTATGTACGCTTACGCCTTCGCGGAAGACCGGTACCCCGGCGTCCCGGAACTTCGATTGCATCCCATTGCCGATCGCGCGTTCATTGCCGCAGACGTTACGCTGGAGACCGTTCCGGTGATGCACTACCGCATGCCCGTGCTCGGCTTCCGCATCGGCGGCCTGGCCTACATCACCGATGCGAAGACGATCGCCGAGGAGGAGATCGCGCGCTTGCACGACGTTCACACGCTCGTCCTGAACGCGCTGCGGATCGAGGAGCATGTCTCGCACTTCAACCTGAAGGAAGCCCTTGCCATGGTGGAGCGCATCGCCCCGCAGCGCGCCTACTTCACGCACATCAGCCATTTGCTCGGCAAGCACGCCGAGGTCGCGAAGCGCTTGCCCGCGGGAGTGGAGCTTGGCTACGATGGCCTCGCGCTCGACGTGCCCGGATGAGCTTTACGGCGCGATCACGCGCGCCACGTGGCGGCCACCATCGCCTTCCAGGCAGACCAGGCGCAGGCCCGCGCCAGCGGTCGGAAGAGGAATGGTGGCCGGGCCACGCAGCGTGTTCTCGAAAAGCAAGCGACCGAGCGCATCGCGCATGGTTAGGCGGTGCGCGCCATCCGGCACACGCAGCACTCCATCGTTCACCAGTGAGGATGAGGTCTCATCGAAGCCCGTCGTCATCGTCTCGAGCAGCACGTCGATGATCTCCGCATCGCCGAGCGCGCGGTCGTAGATGCGCACATCGTCGATCCAGCCGGAGAAGGGCTGCAGGCCTGTGCTCAGCGCGCCGAGCGAGGCAGGGGCTTGCGGGCTCACGCCGATGAGTCCGCTCGCGGCGGTGGACCCCATGAGGCTGCCGTTGAGGAAGAGCCGCATCTGCGCGTCATCGTAGGTGCCCACGATGTGGTACCACTGTCCGCCGAAGAGCGAACTGGGCGGCGTGGTGATGTTGTACGCGTTGCCGCCACCGCGCAGCCGGAAGCGCAGCCCGCTTCCATTCACGAAGGCGATGGACCAGACCTGATCCGAAGCGCTCGGGCCGGTGGCCTTGGCGATCAAGGTGCGGTCCATTCCAGTGACGAAATCGGCCTTGGCCCAGAGCGAGAGCGTGATGCCGCCGGTGCCAGTGGTGATGTCGCAGGGGCCGATGAGGATGCGGTCGTCCACGCCATCGAAGCGCGCGCAGCCCTGATGATGCCCACCACTTGGCGACCAGGTGGTGCCGCCTACCAGATCGCCATCGCTCCCGCTCCACGCGTGCGCCACGGTGCCGCTGCTCTCATCCAGTGGCCAATGGAACACGGGGCCTTGCGCTGACGCGGTCATCGTGAAGGCCAGGAGGGCGAGGAGCAGGGATCGGTTCATGGCTGCGCGCTTTGAGGGCGCAACGGGCCAACGAGCTGCACAGGTTGCAGAAATACGATGGGCGCCGCCGGTATGTCGCCGGGCGCGCTATACGAAGGGTCCGGCGGTGCGGCACGCGGCGAGCTGGGCGCACACGTTGCGGATCCGCTCCGCGCCGGGACGCTTGCCCACACGGGCCAGCATGCGCGCCGCAAGGCAGCCCTGCTCGATGATCACTCCCACATGCCCGCGCGCGTTCTCGCTCAGTTCACTGTAGAGTTCCACGAAGAGGTGCTTCAGCAATTCACCGGCGGGCACGCGGTCCTGCTTCAGCATGCCCAGCATGAAGAGGTAGTCGCGGTTGGCGATGGTGGCGCGCGAGCCGTCGCGGATGGTCGCTTGCATCACGCTCATCAGGTCCTCGCTGCTCCAGGCGCGCTGCAGGTAATTGCTGCTCCAGCGCCCGGCCACCAAGGCGCGCAGCACGGCGCTGGTGAATTCGGTCACGGCCATGTCGGCGGCGGGGTTCTCTTGCGCGTCGACCCCGTGGATGGAGATGATGCCTTGGTCGAGGTGCGCGGTGGCGCAGCGCAGGTTCAGCGTCTGCGCATCGGGCGCTTCGCCTCGCTTGCCTGTGCTGGTGGAGCGCGCGATGGGGCCGAGCACCTCGCGGTCGTGGTCGGCGGGATCGAAGACAGGCTCGGGCACGAAGGCGCCCACGCGCTCGGGATGACGGTCGTACAAGTCGATGCAGGCGCGCAGCCGCGTGCTGTGGAAGCCGGTGGCGCGTCCGTCGCGGAAGGGCGTGGAAGCGCTGAGCGCCGGCAGCAACGGGAGCACCATGCGCACCGCGGCGTGCAGGCGGCCGAAGTCCGCTTCGCGCGCGAAGTGCAGGTCGATGCGAAGGCCGCTCGTGAAGCTGGCGGGGCAATCGGAATCCTGCGCCCACGGCGCGAAAGGCGAGGGGCCGGGCAATAGCACGGCGTCGCGAGCAAGGAGCGCGGGCGTCAATGCGGTGTGCAGCGCGTTGAGCTTGCGGACCCAATTCGCCGGGCGCTTCGCCGCACGCTCGCTCGACACCTGAACGGATGAATCGCCGACGGCCTTCAAGCCCAGGTCCTGCCGTTCCGGATGCTGACGCGAGGTGGGGGGAAGGGGCAGCGCGACGATGGCCGATGCGATCGGGAGCGTGTGCCTGAGCCCGGCATCGTGGATGCTCGCTTCCACCGCGAAGCCGAACGCATCGAAGAGGGCGGGGAGTCGCTTGCGTTCGGTCTCGGCCATGCATCGCCCGCCGAATCCGCTTCGCCGCGGTGAGGGCGTGGGCCAAAGATGGCATTCAGGCCCGAAGGCCTCGTTCACGCGCCCATCACTTCCTGCGCACCGGCCTTCACCGCAGCCACCACCTCGTCCACTTGCGCATCGGTGAGGTCGTAGTACACGGGCAGGCTGATCTCCGCCTGGTACAGGCGGTGCGTGCTGGGGAAGTCCGCGATGGCGTGGCCCTGGCCCTTGTAGAAGCTGAGCAACGGCAGCGGGATGAAGTGGACGTTCACGCTCACTTCGCGCCGGGCGATCGCGGCGATCACGTCATCGCGCTGTTCCTCGGTGGCGCCGTTCAGTCGCAGCATGTACAGGTGGTAGCTGCTCTCGCGCGCCTCATCGCGCAGCACGGGCGTCAAGAAGCGCTCGTCACCCGCGAAGGCGCGCTGATAGCGCTCGCAGATGGCCTTGCGGCGAGGGATGGTCTCCGCATCGTAGCGATCCAGCTCCACCAGCCCGATGGCCGCCTGCAGGTCGGTCATGTTGCACTTGAAACCGGGGAAGGCCACATCGTAGCGCCAGGCGCCGGGCTTGGTCTTGGCCAGCGCGTCCTTGTTCTGTCCGTGCAGGCTGAAGGTGTTGAAGAAGCCGTAGAGCTCTTCGCTCTTGAAGGGCTCCGGCAGGTGGAAGGCCAGCGCGCCGCCTTCCGCCGTGGTGAGGTTCTTCACCGCGTGGAAGCTGAAGCCGGTGATGTCGGCCTGCCTGCCCAAGGGTGCGCCACCGATGCGCGCGCCGAAGGAGTGCGCGGCATCGCTGAGCACGAGCGCGCGGCCCAGGCGCATCTGCGGGTTGGTGCCGTCGGTGCGCAGGTTGAGCTTGGGGGTGAAGAGGCCCGTGGCCTCCTCCGCGATGCGCGTGATCGCGCCGATCCTCGCGGGCAGTCCACCGATGTCCACAGGAATGATGCACTTGGTGCGCGGGCTCATGGCGCGCTTCACGGCGTCGGGATCGATCGTGAAATCGTCGAGCACATCCACCAGCACGGGCTTGGCGCCCACGTGCATCACGATGTTGGCGGTGGCGCAATAAGTGTAGGCGGGCACGATCACCTCATCGCCCGGGCCGATGCCGTACCAGCGCAGCACCAGTTCACAGGCATTGGTCCAGCTGTTCAGGGCGATGACGCGCTGCACGCCGCAGTACGCCGCCAGTCTCCGCTCGAATTCCTTGGTGCGCGGCCCGGTGGTGATCCAACCGCTGCGAAGGGCCTCCTCCACGGCGCGCACCGTGCGGTTATCGATGCGGGGAGGGGAGAAGGGGATCATGGTCGAAGGGCGCGCTAAGATGCGCTGCCGTGCGCTTCGCCTCGAAGTGGTGGCCGTCCCATATTTGCCGCCCCGCCTGTGCGTTTGCTGTTGCGGACCCAGCCATGCGATTCCTCTACCGCCTCGTCTTCCAACGTCTGCTCGGATGGCGCATCCAGGATGAGCGCCCCGCCGGGCTCGACCGCTTCATCATCGTGGTGGCGCCGCACACCAGCAACTGGGACTTCGTGGTGGGCCTCGCCGTGCGCAGCCTGGCGCGCCTGCACGATGTGAAGTACCTGGCCAAGTCCTCGCTCTTCAAGCCCCTCACGGGCTGGTTCTTCCGCGCTGTGGGTGGTTATCCGGTGGATCGTGCCAAGCACAACAACCTCGTGGACGCGGTGGTGGCCATGTTCCAGCGCGGGGAGGTCAGGAAGATCGCGATCACGCCGGAGGGCACGCGTAGCTATCAGCCCCATTGGAAGACCGGCTTCCATCGCATCGCCACGGGCGCAGGCGTGCCCATCATCCTGGCCACCTTCGACTACCCCAATCGGCTGGCCATCATCACCGCGCCCTTCTCCCTTACCAGCGATCCCGAGGCCGACATCGCGCGCATGAAGGACTGGTTCAGGCCGCACAAAGGGAGGAACCCCGAGAATGGCGTGCGTTGATGGCACCATCTTGGGAAACGCCGCCGCCGATGAGATGCACCCTGTTCCTGATCCTCCTCCTGCTGAGCGTTGGCGTGCGCGGGCAGACCTTTCCGACGCTCACGGGCGAACTCGCCAACGGCGCAGCGGTCGAATTGCCGGGCAAGCCGAAGACCTCACTGATCGTGATCGCACTGGCATACGGACAAAAGGCGCAGGCCGACCTGGAGGCGTGGTACGAGCCGGCATACCTCCGCTTCGTGGCCAAGCACGGGCTCTTCGCCAATGCCTACCGCACCGAGCTCTACTTCGTGCCGCTCTTCACTGGCGCGAACAAGGCCGCGTACGAGCCGAGCCTGAAGCGCTTCCGCAAGAGCGCCACGCCGGAGACGGCCGATCGCGTGGTCTTCGTGAAGACCGAGCTTGAACTGGTCCGCGACGCCCTCGGTCTGCACGACAAGGACATCCCGTACTTCTTCGTGGTGGATGCTCAGGGCCGCATCGTGCACCGCGAGCAAGGCGCCTTCACAGAGGACAAGCTGGACGCCATCGAGGAAGCGCTGATGCCTTGAGCGAGGTCGGTCCGACGCCAGGTCGTGAAGGCGGCAGGGCGGTTCCCAACCTTCAACTCCCCAACCTTCAACTCCACAACCTTCAACTTCCAGCCCGCCGTCCAATAGATTTGCCGCCCCTCAACCACACGCATGAACATGCCGCTCACAACCATCACCTCCGCCATCATGGCGCTCAGCATGCTGGCCTGCGCCAGTGGCAGTGAGAACCAATCGACCGAACAAAAAACCAAGAAGAAAGTGGAAGCACTACCCGACGGCGTTTACGCGCGCATCAAGACCAGCAAAGGCACCATCCTCATCCGCTTCGAGCACGAGAAGGCGCCTATGACGGTGGCCAACTTCGTGGCGCTGGCCGAAGGCAAGATGAAGAACACCGCCAAGGCAGAGGGCACGCCCTACTTCGACGGGCTCATCTTCCACCGCGTGATCCCCGGCTTCATGATCCAGGGCGGCGATCCCACCGGCACCGGCATGGGCAATCCCGGTTACGCCTTCGCAGATGAGATCCACCCCGAGTTGAAGCACACGCGCGCCGGCACTTTGAGCATGGCTAACGCCGGCCCCGCCACCAACGGCAGCCAATTCTTCATCACAAACGGCCCCACGCCCCACCTCGATGGCCGACATGCGGTATTCGGTTACGTGGTGCAGGGTCAGGATGTGGTGGATGCCATCGCGGGCGTGCCGCGCGGCCAGGGCGACAAGCCCACCACCGATGTGGTGATGGAGAAAGTGACGATCGAGCGCGTGGGCAAGGCCGCCAAGGCATGGGATGCCATGGCCGTGCTCAATGCCAACAAGGACAAGTTCCGCGGGCGCTAACGGCGACCGCCACCGCCACCGCCACGACCACGGCCACCGCTCCGGCGGTGGCCGTTCGTTCTCGGGCCCCGCGCTTGCGGGTCGTACGCCGGGCCGCTGGCCCCCGGAGGCAGCGGCATCTTCTTCACCGCGTAGCCGATGAGCGCCTCGATGCGGCCGAACTCGCGCATCTCGCGCTCGTTCACGAAGGTGATGGCCGTGCCCTTCTTGGCGGCGCGCGCCGTGCGGCCCACGCGGTGCACGTAGTCCTCCGGGTCCTTCGGCACATCGT